>JAIOPQ010000024.1 GCA_021413825.1 Spirochaetia bacterium
CTTCCAGTGATTCTTCCGGCGGCCCAGGTTCAGGAGTTGTTTGAGTTTGAAAAATCAAACCCTGGAATGGAGCTTGAGATTGACCTTCCCGCACAGGTTGTGCGGAGGCCGGATGGAAGAACATACTCATTTGATGTTGAGCCCTTTAGAAAAGAATGTCTATTGAATGGCTGGGATGATATAGGGCTTTCCTTGCGTCACGCGGCCAAAATCGATGCATTTGAAAAAGAGTATTTTGTAAAGTATCCCTACATTCAAATTCCATCCTGAGGCTAGATATTGAAAACTCATACGCTACTGGTCGGTCTTACATGTTCTATATTGCTGACCTGTATTGCCTGCGGGCGTACTCGTGACCCAATTCCAACCGGTATTACACTCATCGAGTATGCAGGGGGAAAAGTAGGGATTACGTCTACTGCACAGGCTTCCAGGAGCACCATTGAATCTGAGAATTCAGTTACCATGCGCAACACTTCTTGCGAAGCGGCGCGGCTTCTTCTGAAAGCGGAACTTAAGAAATCAGTTTATAAATCAGTCAGTAGAAATTTCAAACAGGACGCCCGGACAGAATTCATCTACGATGGTGAGTATTGTAGATTACGCGGCTTGTATGATCCGGAAGGCAAATTTGAGCTACCAGAACCTGGACGGTAAAGCAGTTTCAGAAAGCATTCGCGCAGACCTGAAGGCGCGCATCGCAGCACTCGGGGGAAAACCAACCGTGCTTGCTACAATCCTTGTGGGAAACAATCCTGCATCGGAAACCTACGTAAAGATGAAAGGGAAGGCTTGCGAAGCGATTGGCATGACTTCGAAGAAGATTCAACTTCCTGAAAACTGCACGACAGACATGCTTCTGCGTATCATCGATGAATGTAATTCTGATCCAAAGATCCGTGGGATTTTGCTCCAGCATCCATCGCCTACTCAAATCGATGAGCGTGCTGCCTTCGATCGTATTGCAATCGAGAAGGATGTGGATGGAGTAACTGCATTTGGTTTTGGTCGGATGAGTCTTGGAATTCCTTCCTATCCAGCATGCACACCGGCAGGAATTATGCGGCTACTTGATGCGTATAATATCGAGCTTTCAGGTTTGCACGCTGTCGTCGTGGGGCGTTCTCCCATTCTGGGTAAGCCCATGGCGCAGTTGTTACTCAACCGAGATTGTACCATTACTGTTTGTCATTCGCGCACTAAGGATCTGCCAGGTCATGTAAAGCAGGCAGATCTGGTAGTAGCTGCTTGCGGTAAGCCAGAATTTATTCAGGGCGATTGGATCAAGCCTGGAGCTATCGTTGTGGATGCAGGTTACAACCCCGGGAATGTGGGGGATGTGGATTTCAAGGCATGTGCGGAGCGCGCATCCTATATCACGCCAGTTCCAGGCGGCGTTGGGCCCATGACGATTACCATGCTGCTTGCGCACACCGTAGAAAGTGCAGAAAAAGCAAAGTAGACGTTAGACGCCATCAACGATTGATCAGCCGATCCAGCAAAATCCCGCAAGCAACGCCTGCATTGAGCGAAGCTGTACGGCCCCGCATTGGAATTGTAATCAAGTAGTCGGATTTTTCAATTACGATGGACTTCAATCCTTCGCCTTCACTTCCAATCATCAAAAAGAGGCTTTCGCTGGCCGTAAGCGTACTGCTTTCTTCCGAAGAAAGGTCCGAATTTTCGGCAGTAGGCTCAATTGTATCAGCCACGGCTGCAACCATCCAGATTCCGATTTCTTTTGCGCGATCCATAAACTGTGGAAGATTCCCAACGCTGTAGACTGGAAGATGCATACTTGCGCCACTCGATGCCCGGTGGACGGCTGGCGTAATAGGGGAACATTTTGAACTTGCAAACAGTGCACGAACGCCAAGCGATTCTGCTGTGCGAATCATGCTGCCGAGATTTTGCGGATCGCTAATTTCATCGAGTGCCAGGAAAGGCCCGCCCAGCTTTAAAGCCTCTTTAAAATCCCTGGGAGCTTCTGGTTTGTAAGCCTGAGAAAGTTCGAGCACAACTCCCTGATGGTTGATTCCAGGAAACATCCGGTCTAATTCGCGCCTGGGCATTTCTTCGACTTTGCCACCCAGCCCCACAATGGAGCCTTTTAGATCCAGGGGAAAGCTTGCAGATAAGAAGATGCGATTTACGCGCGGTGTATTCTCAGTCTTAATGAATTCTTTTACGGTTTGACGGCCGTAGATTAGATTGTCGCGCAAGTCAGGCCTTTTCCCAGGTTGTTCCTTGCGCTGAGTCTTTTAAGAGAATACCCTTTGCCTTTAGTTCATCGCGAATTTCATCGGAACGTTTCCAGTTCTTTTCTGCGCGCGCCTTCAATCTTTCCTCAATTTTTCCGAGGACAAATGCTTCAATATCCCCCAGATCTTCCACGATGGCTTCCCGTGTGGCCGGATTTGAAAATTCAAGCACGTCAATGATTTCATTTACTGCATAGAAAAACAGCACGCCTTCTTTGGAAATTGAATCTGTTAGTTCGGCTGAGTTTACAGCACTCACTGCATCAAAGATGGCAGCAAGGGCCCGGGCAATATTTAGATCGTCTTCAAGGGCCGTGCGAAATGCACCCATGGCCTGAACAAATATGGTTTCCTTGAACATGGTATCAATCGTGTCCGGATTGCGTTGCTCAAATTGTCTTGTAATGTCTGCGCTGAATGGATGGCGAATCAAAAGCTTGTCCAGGCAGGTCTGAATACGTTCGACAGCAGAATCAGATCCGCGCAGGTTCTCAAACGTAAAGTTTAATCTGGAGCGATAGTGCGTTGAAAGCAGCAGATACCGGAGGGCTCGCTGCATTTTTTGTTTTTCGTGGAGTTTGACTATATCTGCGGGCGCGCGGCCTTCTTTGATCAAAACATCCAGCCGATCCTTTTCTGAGAAATCGCGCAATGTGAAGTAGTTGCCTACTGATTTGGACATCTTCTTTCCATCTACCAGAAGGTGTTCGTTGTGAACCCAGTAGCGTGAAAAATTTTCCCCACGAAATGCACAACAAGACTGTGCAATCTCATTTTCATGATGCGGAAACAATAGATCGATTCCGCCCGCATGAATGTCTACGCCGCCTTCTCCATAGATTTCGCGAATCATAGCCGAGCATTCCAGATGCCAGCCAGGTCTTCCTTTCCCCCAGGGTGAATCCCAGGCTGGTTCGTCTGGAGTTTCCTGCTTTTTCCAGAGCGCAAAATCCCGAATGTCTTCTTTAGAATATTCGTCCGCAGTAAATCGTCCGCCGGCTGCAACCTTGAGTTGCTCCGGTGAAATATGCGAAAGCTTGCCGTAGTCTTCAAAGCTGCGCAGACGAAAGTAAACATCGCCGTCCTGTGTATATAGATGACCGTGTTCTTCCAGACGTTTCATCAGATCGATCATTGCAGGAATCGATGTGGTAGCTCTGGGTCTGTGTTCTACTTCCTGTATGCCCAGGTAGTTGATGTCTTCAAGGAAGATCTTAATGTATGGCTCAGTGAACTCTTCAATCTTCTTGTTCTGCTTTGCAGCGTTAGCAATGATCTTGTCTTCTACATCCGTGATGTTAGTTGTTTGCTCAACGCCGTAGCCAAAAAACAGAAGACTGCGACGCAGCAAGTCGATGCTCATATACGAGCGAAAGTTACCAATGTGATTGTAATTATAAACCGTGGGTCCGCAGTTATAGAGCCGCACGTTCTTAGGATCTGCGGGCTTGAAGTCTTCCTTCTTGCCGCTCATCGAGTTAAATATGCGGAAGGCCATAATTTGTCAGACAGCGCCTCTGGCACTACACGTCAAGGATAGAGCGCGTAGGTAGTGCGATAGTGCATGTAGTTTTGAAATGTTACCCTGCAATAGTTCCGGGACTCGCGTGAGGGGATATTCTCAAGGAACAAATTAAAGTCTCCGTGATAGAACTGTTGTTTCCATCGCGACAAACTTCCAGGTCCGCCATTGTAGGCAATGGAAGCCCAGCGAAAATCTGAATTATACTGGCCGAGCAAGTCGGCAAAAAACTTAGAACCCATACGAATAGAAACGGCCGGCTCAAGTAAGTCCGGATTCTTGATTTGCATCTTACCCGAAAGCCAGCGTCCGGTGGCGGGCATGACCTGCATCAGGCCCAGTGCACCCGAGCGGCTAACTGCTGTTTCTCTGAACATGCTTTCCTGGCGCATCAACGCATAAACCATCTCTTCTGGTATGCCATATTCGCTGGCCGAGCCCCGAACCTGCCTTAGATACGGCCTTGGATACAGGCTGCGGAGGAATTCCGGTGGAAGGGAGTAGGGGTCTTCCGGGATATTCTCCTCGCGAGCTACCTGCCTGAGATGCCAGACGCTTTGATCCAGATGTCCAGATTTCATTCCAAGCATGACGCGACGCAGAAACATCTCACGCTTGGAGAATTTGTCTTTGAAATGATAATCAAAGAATTCCTGGCCAAGAGCAAACTCACCGAGCTTCCACATTGTAATGACCGATTCTGGGATTGAATACTGAATTGCCTGCAAGCGACTCCAGAGGTCAAGGGCGCGGGGGTCATAATAGTTGCTGACGTTTCTACTTGCTAGAAACCGAACTGCTTCCTGGCTTCCACCGTATTTTCCAATCCAGCGAAGGTAGGTGGATCGATCGCGCACGTTCCGCCAATCGTTTCTGAAATCTCCGCCTGGTTTCTGCTCGTCCCAGAATACCCGCGCATAATACGACCCGGGTGCAAGTTCATAGAAGCGATCAGCTATTTCCTGGGCTTTGTCTTCACGGTTCTGGGATTTGTAAAATCGTCTAAGCCAGTATACAAAACGTCCATTAGCCGTTCCGGGCGGTAGAGTCCCTCTGGCAAGTTCCCAGTATGGTTCGGGAGCCCATTTGATATTTCTGTCATTGTCGCCAATGAGCCATTCAATCAAAGTATCATGAACTTCAAGGTCCGAATCAAATACGGACAGATACGCCAGGATTTCACGGAATGTTTTATCGCGGTTACCCATGAGTGGTAACACTGTCAGCTCCAGTCGCCAGATAGGAGCATTCTCTTTCTTAACATGATCAAATTTATCCAGGAGGGACACTACGTCCGCATAACGTCTAGTTTGAATCAAACGGGATGCCCACCAGTACAGGATTCCCGGATCTCGCGAAACAGCCGTATAGGTTCGCTGGGTTAAGTCGTTAAACGATTTCATATCTCCCTGGGCTATTAGATGGAGCCCATCGCCCAGGGCAGTAGTAGGACCCGTTGTAGCAAGTAGTCTGTCTGCTGGCCAGGCTTGCGTGAATGCCTGGCGTTCCTGTGGGGTCAGATATTCATGAAACATCAGGAGCGATCGATGCATACTATGCTGGTCTGTCCCGGGTCTGAATGCCTGTGGAAAATAGAACTTAAGGTCTTGAAAAATTGATCTGAGTAGAGGGAGATTGTCCTGGGATCTTGCAGCAGCCAGCAGATATAGATTCCAGCCATCGTCTCGCTTACCCCCACGAATGAAAGCCCGCGCGCGGTAGAAATGGGTCCGATTTGAGGCAATGGCGCCCATACGACTGGCCAGGGTCATTGCTTCCACTTTCATGTTTCGCGCAAGCATCACTTCGAGTAACTCGGTGTATATCGCTCCTGTCAGTGGATCTGCTTCACCAAGGGAGGATTTGCCAAGTAGATTGAGTCTGGCCGTGTTCCAGCCGGTTGCGCGCAATAGTTGTGAAAGTTTAAGAATAGCAAGTCTCTGAACCTGGCCTGTGCGCGATTCAGGACCAAGGGTTGCAATGCACTCGCTCAGCTCGTCTTCACTGCCGAGTCCGCACGTCAAACCAAGAATTGAAAGATAAATTGCAGTAGCTTCATGCAACGGTTCAGCCAGGGCTTTTGGGCTAGGTGGAATTTTTACGAGCTTTTCCTGGGCCGCTCGCCCGAGAATGAACCTGTGGGTCTCGGAAGAAGCTCGATTGGATTTGAAGTAACGCTGGATCTCAGTCCAACGGCCAGCCCGGAGCAGATCGATAGGATCGCTGAGCGATCCCTCGGCAAAAATTTTAACTGGAAAAAGAATGGTCAAGCACAGAACAGTGCAGAGGCCACCATGGGTCAAACCGGGGATTTTTTTCATCAACTGGATCATGCTACCCATGATTCTTTCTTCTTACCTTGTTTTCTTGGGCCCGGTGTGCTGGGAAGAATAGTTTTTCACACGCAACCAGCCGTTTTATTCCGCGCTGGTACTGCCACCGAGGCCAATCAAACAGAAGCACACAGGATCATACCATATTTATATCGGTCATTCATCGATGGTACGGTCGAGGAAAGTGTGGCAAACGGCAGATTCCCTGGATATGTGCGAAATCGCTACCTGCGCGCAGTCGTTGGTTACGCCCTGTGGACCGGAAATTTCGATTGGATTCATTCGCTTGCATTTGCAATGCATGCTCGCGAGCAAAGGCACGATGCGCTTTTCTTTCTGGCCACAGTACTCGCCAGGCGCGAACACAGGCCGGTACTTGCAGAATTCTACGGCTCCCGTCTAACCTTGTTGCCGTTCATGGAATACGTCCTGGCTGGAATCGATCAGGAGTTTGATGCAAAGCAAGCTTCAGTCCTTGAACCGTTTCCGTTCTTTGTTCCAGGGGCTAAACGCAGTGTGAACGCTGCCATTTCGCTGTTTCGATTTCCGGACGCAGCAGAAGCAGCGCTTTCCTGGTTTGCACTGGCAGGTCGGAGCCTCGCACATTCAAAATTGCGCGGTCGCTACAAGAAGTCCTCGGGGCGTTTGGCGTATCAGGCGTCGCGCGCGCAGTTACGAGGTGAACTGGATGAAGGATTTGATTTTACACCTGCCCCGTTATCGGCGCATGCAAGGATGCACATGGAGGGGCAGGCAGGCAGTTCCTATCTGGCCCGTTTGAAGCTGGCTTCAGATGCGTGCTTTTACGGAGAATACGAAAAGGCTGAATTATATCTGAGACCTGTCCTTCATTGGCATCCAGGTGTGCTTCATATGCGTGCAATTGCGCATGCTGGACTTGGTGAGTATGGACTGGCAGCAGCATACTATCGCAGAGTCGTTAAGCGACATCCGAGAGAGGCAATTTTCTGCGAGAATTACGGAAGACTCTTGAAGCTAATGGGCGAAGACAGCGAAGCGGAACGCGCCCTGAATCGCGCTCGAGAACTTGCAGAATCGGCAAAAATGGTTTACGCTTGAGAGTTTACGTGTAACGATTGTCGCAGTGGCTGCGTATACAGACGAACAACTCAAAGAGATCGACAAGGTCTTAAAATATATCAAGCAGATGGAAGGCATCATCCGCACTTCCCCAAGTCGTGAGCAGGTAGAGCGAGTCAGGAAGGAACTCAAGAAATTCCGGGATCGCCTAAAAGAGTTAATGCCGCACATTGATCCGGTAAAAGCTAACCCGGATGAAATTCGTGAACAACTTGGTCTGGGCAAAGTAGCTGAGCTCATAGCAACCGGTCCTGCTACCTCTACAAATCGCGGGGACCCGGATTCAGGCGATATACTCGATCGGTTTCCCCTGCAAAAAGCCAGTGCGCACTGTACGGATCCGGACGTGAACCTGATGGCTACAATGCTCCTGGTTATGCAGAAAGACTACTGGCCTGCCGTTTCTGAACAACACTGCAAACTGGATTTCTCTTCCGGCAATGAACGCGATGCGATTCGCGTGCTTCTTGAGAATGCAGTCAGGAGCTTGAAGGTTCTGGCTGAAACAATTGAGGAATATGCAACTGCAGATAAGCAGGACTTCCGCGAGCAGCTTCTGAAAATGAAAAACAAGCAAACTCGCATCTTCCTGTTCGAAACCAATGAAGTAATGAAGAAGGTTCGGGAGTTCTTAAAGAAACTGGTGGATGATCTGGATCGCGGTGGCGGTGCCGTTATGAACAAAGAAGAGATTATCAAGACCAATGCCCGTTTTGAGGAGTCAAACTACCTCGAAGGCCGCGTCATTCGGGATGCAATTCGCGAAGTGGAGTACTTTGCGGGCAAGGTGATCGAACGGCTGAATCTACCCCAGTTCAAGATAAAAACGCCTTAGTTCATAGGGCTGTTCGCGGAGCCTGAAGCGGCAGCCCCATCGAGGTTCGCGCGGTTTACCCGTTTTTGCCCAGGCCGGGTAAATTCTGGTTGTCCGTCCGCTCTGGTTTTTGCCATTGGTAGCCAATGGCACTCGTCAAGACAGCCTCAGAAGTAACCAATTCCACGATTGGCGAGAATTCGTATTTCAGCGGACGATTCTTCATCAATGGATCCCTTAAGATTGATGGTAAGTTTGAAGGAAAGTCGCTCCAGGCAGATCAGCTTTATATCGGGGTAACGGGTCGAGTTAAGACCAACGTTACAGCCTCTTCGGTAATTGTAGAAGGAATCATTGTAGGAAATATCACAGCTCGTAACCGCGTAATGCTCCTGCCCACGGCCCGTATTCTTGGCGATATAAGCACTCCGGAGCTCATTATTCAAAATGGTGTGATTCTTGAAGGCCGTTGCATGATTTCAAACGATCTCAAACATTCTGCTCGCGATTACATTGAATCGGAATACGGCAGAGATAATCTGACGCTTGAGCGTCTGTTTGGCACTAGAGCCAAGTCCGCTTAGTTCTGATTTCCAACTCTAAAACCATCTATATAACCGGTGGCGATCCAGCAGGGATCAGTCCGGATTTAGTCATTCGCGCATTTGATTCAATCGCTTCCGTAGCTGTCTCGCATCCAATCGTCTATATTTCCGGCGCTGGCTCAATCCATTCAAACGCGATCCAGGAACTGGCAAAGGCAAAGGGAATTTCGTGTAACGTTGTGTCTGTCCCTGATTCGGGTTCACTGGTTGCAAAGGAATCGCAGACAGAACCTGGCATTCGCATTCAAGAAATCGCTCAAAAAGAAGCTATAGTTCCAGGAAAGCCCGGGATTGAATCGGGACGCCTGGCTCTTGAGGCTTTGTCTATTGCAAGCGATTTGATTCACGCAAATGGTGCAAAGGGCCTTGTAACGCTTCCACTTTCCAAACATCATGTTAGCCTGAGCGCGCCTGGATTTCATGGGCATACTGATTTTCTGGCTGATCGATTCAAATGCGATGTTTTGATGCTGATGCATGGAGAGAAGCTGAGCGTAATACCGTTGACTGTCCACATACCCATCAAGGATGTTCCAGTGTCGCTTAAAGAGGTTCTGGATGATGCGGCCACGGTTCGCTTGCTTGGACTATTACAGAACTGGTCAGAACTCCGGGGACCCTGGGCCCTCTGCGGACTCAATCCGCATGCAGGGGAAAACGGGCTTCTTGGATCAGAGGAGCTTGAGTTCATAGCAAATGCAGCCGATCGCTTTAGGAGAGAAGGCATTTCGATTGATGGACCTCTTGCAGCAGATGGTATTTTTCAAGAATTTCACAGCGGTCATTACAGACTTGTCCTTGCATGCTATCATGACCAGGGCCTCATTCCTTTTAAGGCTCTGGAAGGGCGATCCGGGGTGAATTGTACGATTGGACTTCCGTTTCCGCGTACCAGCCCGGATCATGGAACTGCATTTGATCTGGCCGGCACGGGTAAGGCCGATCCAACCAGTTTTATCCAGGCATTCAAGCTACTGGCAGGGGACGCTCTTTGGATATAACAGCCATCACACTTCCGCTCTTTGGAATCTGGGGAATCTTTGCATTCCTCGGATTATTTCAGAAACGAATCGACTGGGTGCTCAGAATTGCATCGATCCTGATTTGCATATTCTACATTGTCTGGTTTCTGCCTGAGATTCGAATTTCACTCTACGCCTACCAAAATCAATTTCGCACCACGCTTACAGCATTTTTGAAGTCTGGAATGCTATGGCTTGGAACCATGCTACTGGTTTTCTGGCCTGCGGTAATTGCCATTTCATTCTATGCAGCGCATGGCACACTGGCGCGCGGGTTGCTTCGAATTTTTATTGTTCTGACTCTTTTTTTCTGGTTGGTGCGATTTACTGCAGATCGAACAGGAATTTCGCTTGATCCAGTCCTATCGCACGTACCTGAAAGGGTCAATATTCCGGATTTGAAGATCCCGACGAGTCCGAACGTTCCCTGGCCAGCCGATTTACCGCAGCGGAATAAATAAAGCCCAGACCCACGATTAACAGGATTGCTGCTGCCGTCAGGCGATCAGACGAAATCGAAACGCACAAGCGCGCAACTGCAATTGCAGTTGCCAGGACCATAGCAAAGCCGTAGACGCTCAGAACTTGATACACCGACCAGCCTGAAAGTCTGAGAGTCTGATAGAGATGCTTGCGATGCGGGGCAAATACGTTCTGTCGTTCTGAAAGACGCCTGAGAATTGTCAGGCCTGCGTCCAGGAGAAATGGGCCAAAGAGTATTATCCCCAGGGTAAAATCCACGCCATTGGACAATCGCTGCCCATCAAAGCGAATCAAGGGCCCCGGATCTTCATGACCATGCCAGATGAGTGGTAGAAACCCAATTAGAAATCCGCAGAAATAACTGCCGGAATCGCCCATAAAAAGCGTGGAGGGTTTGAGATTGCGAATCCAGAACCCTGCCACACCGGTTGCAACACAGATCATAAATCGCCCCATATCCGGCACGGGACCCATTTGAACCAGTATGAATCCAGCTGCTGCAAAGAACGAAATGGCCTGCAACCCGGCCAGGCCATCCATACCATCCATAAAGTTGAAGAAGTTAATACAGACCATGACCCAGATCACCTGGAATGCGATTGCTGCCGGTCCCGATAGGATTATGAAATCGAAAATAGCAATCGTTATGGGACCCGCTGAGTAGGCAAGGCTCGTAGATACAATGACTTGCACGGCCAGGCGTACCAGAGGCGAGAGCTGGAATGCATCGTCGAGCAAACCGAGGGCCAGAAACGCGATACATCCGATTAGTACAGGCAAAACCCAGTGAGCCGGGTGGTTGAACCAGATGAATACAAGGACAATGAGTGCTGGAAGCTGAAACGCAAGGCCGCCGCTGCGGGGCGTGACCTGCGTGTGCAAGGAACGCGAATTTGGTCGATCGGGCAGTAGTCCAACCCGTGTGAGGATTCCTGATGCAACGAAGCTCGCCACAAAACAAAGAAAAGCGATGACCGGAGTAGCAGTTCCAGACATACTTGCACAAAAAACTAAAGCCCCTTATATTGAAATACAAATTAGGCTCTAAGGCAGGTTAGAATGCAGTTCAAAGGACTCTACACAGCCATCGTAACGCCTTTCGAAAAGAAAGGCACAGCAATTGATTACGATGCATATGCTAAGCTGGTAGAGCTACAGGTCCAGGGAGGTGTGGCAGGCATCGTGCCATGCGGGACTACAGGCGAATCTCCTACGCTTAGCCACGAAGAGCACAGCGAACTTATCAAGCGCACGGTTAAACTCGTGTCAGGAAGGATTCAGGTGATTGCCGGAACGGGTTCGAACTCTACATCGGAAGCAATCGAACTTACAAAGGCAGCCTGCGCAGATCGCGTAGACGCTGTAATGATCGTAAATCCCTACTATAACAAACCCACCCAGGATGGATTATTTGAGCATTTCAAAGCAATCGCATCGGTGTCATCTGTTCCGATAATGGTGTACAATATCAAGGGTCGAACGGGAGTAAATGTGGAGCCAGAGACCTTTGTGCGCCTCAAGGCGGTTCCGGGAATTGAAGCGATCAAAGAAGCAAGCGGTGACCTGGGTCAAATGGCACGCATTCAACAAATGGCAGGAGATAGATTCTCAATGCTCAGCGGGGATGATAATCTTACTCCAGCGGTCATGAGCCTCGGTGGAAATGGAGTCGTTTCAGTTCTTTCCAATCTCTATCCAAAACGGATGTCCAGGATGGTTGCATTCTATCTTGCCGGTAATTTTGCAGAGGGAAATAAGATATTCTATTCACTCCTGGATATCATGCAGGCAATTTTTTGGGAAACCAATCCCATTCCAATTAAAGCAGCCGTAGCGCATCGCGGCCTTTGCGCTTCCGATCTGCGTCTACCCATGACTTCTATGTCGCCCGGTAGACTTCAAGAATTTCTGCGTCTTCTGGATCAAACTGGAGCCGATGCGTGAAGGCCACATTCGTAATGTCAGGTGCGCGCGGGCGCATGGGGCAGATGATTCTGAGTCTTGCAGGGGGCCCGGAGTACAGCCGTGATATTGAGGCCAGCGGTCAGATCGACCTGGGCGATGATGCGCTTTCTCAAATTAAGGGTGCGCAGGTGATGATCGATTTTTCAAGCCCGGAAAATTCGATCAAGATGGCAGAGCTATGCGCTGAGAACTCTGTGGGGTTTATTCTGGGAACAACAGGTCTAACAGCTGAACAGAAATCAAAGATTGAAGCCCAGAAAGCTAGAATTCCTGTATTGATATCGCCTAATATGTCGTTAGGTGTAAATCTATTGTTCTATCTGACGGAGATGGCAGCCCGGGCGCTTCCAAACGTGGAAGCAGAGATTGTTGAACTACACCATAATCAGAAAGTAGATGGCCCATCCGGCACAGCGATTCGGCTGAAAGATATTGTGCGCGATGTAACGCGGGTCCCGGAAGAAAAAGTGGTTCACGGTCGCCATGGGCTGGTTGGAAAACGCACGTCAGGCGAGATTGGAATGCATGCAGTTCGTGGTGGTGATACTCCTGGAGATCACACAGTCTATTTCTTCCTGGAAGGAGAAAGGCTTGAGATCACTCATCGAGCTCTTTCGCGTTCCGTATTTGCGCACGGAGCACTGCGCGCTGCAATGTTTCTAGCCGGTAAACCTCCCGGGCTATATTCAATGAACGATGTCCTGGGGATAGCACATGTTTGATACGATCTGGAATACGATTCGACCATTCATTCGCGTGATCGATGTTGTAATTGTTGCATTCCTATTATACCGCGCCTACATCTTGCTTTCGCGTACACGTGCCATGCAACTATTGATTGGTTTTGGCGCGATACTGCTTCTCGACGTACTTGCGCGGCGTTTTGGTATGGAGACGCTGTCCTGGTTAATTACCAACGTTTCCTCTTACCTCGTGTTTGGTTTGATTGTGCTTCTTCAGCCTGAGCTGCGCCGACTTTTTGCTGAAATAGGTAAAATGCCAATCTTTCAGTGGGTGAGTCCGCCTGTCATGGTGCCCCTGGATGAAATTATTGCTGCCTGTGCCAGCATGGCGCGCAGTCGCACCGGATCTATTCTCGTCCTAATGAAAGAAATTCGGCCGCACGGGATTCTTGAAAATTCTGTGCGCGTGGATGCAATTGTAAGCCGCGAACTTCTGGAAACAATCTTTCACAAAGACACACCCCTGCATGATGGGGCTGTGATTCTGGAAGGAAATCGCATTCTTGCGGCTTCCTGCTATCTGCCGCTTTCCAGTTCGCGTTCGCTCAAAAAAACCCTTGGAGCACGCCATCGCGCAGCCATGGGCATGTCAGAAGAATCCGATGCAGTAATACTTGTGACGTCAGAGGAGTCTGGTAAAATTAGCGTCATGCATAACGGCGAAATCCTTACGCCTGTACGCGCCGGGGAACTTAAGTCGCTTCTAAACGACATGCTTGGAAAAACGCCAAGATCACTGACTGAGATTTCAGAAGAAAAGAAGGCCGTTGAGACTTGAGCTGGATCAGCCAATTTCTAAAATTGCTGCGCCTGATTGTAGGCGACTGGCCTGTTAAACTCGGAGCGCTTGCAGTTGCATTCATTCTATTTTTGTACGTTCAGTTCGCGCAAAATATTACGCGGGTTGTCCACATTCGAGTAGCCCCTCCGGAAATTCCCGTGGGCCTTGGATTGAGCTCGCGGGTACCATCCTTTCTAGATGTGAAACTGTACGGTCCCTCCGAACTCATGGACATTTCCAAAGCAGAATTCAGAATGAATCTGTTGAATCAAAGGCCCGTCCGCGGTGAGAATATATATCGTGTAACGTTATCTCCGGAACTACCAGAGGGAATCGAAGCATCCTATTCCCGAGAATTGAAAGTAGTCCTGGATGAAATTCTGTATCGCGAATTGCCAATCGAACCGGTTCTTGATCCGCGCCGTCCTACTCCAGGTGGAATGAGAATTCGACCTCGAACCGTTTTTTTGCGCGGACCGTACCAACGCCTTGCAGAGATGGATCGAGTCCTTACAGTTCCTGTAACCGGTGAACATGCAGTGCAGAGTGTGAAAGTGATTCTTGCAGAGTTCCCGGATTTTATTTCCCTTGCAGATGGACAGCCGAATGAAGTTCAGCTGGATATCTGGGATCGCGAAAGCCGTGGTGGTGAGAAGATTCTTGAAGGTGTGCCAGTTAAATGCGTCAATCCGATCCAGGGGCTTAAACTTAGAAATCCCCCGATTGTTCGGATTCGGGTTTCAGTTCCGGATGCCAGGCCAGACCAATTCCGTGCTACGGTGGTTTGCCCAATTTTTCTGGATATGCGCACGCGGACAATTCATCCTTCCTATTTTATTCCTGGGATGAATATTGAAGTGGAAGATATTCTGGGTAGAGTGGACCGGACCGTGCTCATGGATGGAACTTCAATTCCTACCCTTCAATTTGAAAAGATGGAAAATCCAGTTCCCATTCCAATGCAGCAGGGACAACAGGATCATATATTCAGATGATTGTGGGACTTGGGACAGATGTCGTTGAGAACGACAGAATTGAAGATCTATACAACAAACATGGAAAACGGTTCCTGGATCGAATCTTCACAGAACAGGAAATTCAATACTCGCTTTCGCGCGCAGATCCAGTCCCGTATCTTTCTTCGCGCTTTGCGGCAAAAGAGGCAGGAATCAAGGCTTTGAGCCTGCCACCAGGGACGGCCTTAAACTGGAAGGACATTTGCGTGGAAGGAATCAACTTTGGTGTCAAGACTCTGCTTTTCACGGGGTCAGCGCGCGAGCGCGCGGATCAATTGGGAGTAAAGCGAATCCATCTTTCCATGAGCCATGCGCGCGATTCTAGCACGGCAGTTGTAATCCTCGAAAGCTAGTCTTACAATTTTACAAATTCAAGCTGCAATCCAATCAAATCTGAAAGCATACCTGATTTGAGTTTAGCAGCCCAGATGGGAATGCTTAGATCCTGATCTTTTGATTTAGCAGTCAACCCGACGATGCACGTCTTTCCGGAAACAGAAAGAGAAATCGCCTCTGTCACAGCACCAAGGCGCGTAAGGCCAATGGCTATGCGAAGTACTGCAGCCATAGCTGTAACCTTCTGCTGCGCCGATTTGCCAATTCCTGCAAACTCCGGATGACTGAACTTGGGCAAACCTTTCCTGTGATAGCGGGCAACAAGGGCCATGATTTCGATTTCAAGGGGTGTGAAGCCAAGCAGGTCGCTATTTTTGATAATGTAGTAACTGTGTTTGTGATGTGCACCGTGTGAAATAGCCATTCCAACGTTATGCAACTTTGCAGAGCATTCGAGCAAAAACCGATCTTCTGGAGCAAACAGGTCTGATTTGATTTTTAGAAGTTCGTCATGTAGCATGAGCGCAGTCTCAACCGTTGGCGTGCTGTCTACAACCGGTGAGACCTTCTGGAATGTTTCGCATAGTCGGTCCACGGATGCGCGGCGTATGTCAGGAAGATTCAGGCCTCGCCATGATTGTCGTTGTAAAGTATCAAAAACAACGCCCTCGCGCAGCGCGTAACGCGAGAACGTCATGCGCTCAATCTCAAGCATCTTGAAACTTTCCTGTAAAAGAATGGCTCCTCCAACAATGATGTCGGCGCGTTTGTCATCAAGGCCAGGTAACCTGGCACGCTTTTCTATTGTTTCTGCACCCAGAATATCTTCTACGATTCGATCTAGATCATTTCTGGTAAATACCGGCTCACTGAGGTCTGAAACGCGTTTTTTTAGGCGAATCATTTCCCAGAGAGTTTCTGCAGTTCCAGAACTTCCAATTGCTATGTCGAATTTCCTGGCCAGAACCTCTTCGCGCACACCGGTTAAACCGATTTGTATAAACTGCCTGCACTCTGCGATTCGCTTTTCGCTTACGGTGCCCTTTTCAAAGAATCGATCCTTTAGTCTAATTGCTCCCAGCTTGAGTGAGTTTGCAAACTCCGGAACGCCGGCCTTACCAATCAAATACTCAGTTGAACCGCCACCAATGTCGATTGTAAGAACTCGCTTATCGTAAACTGGAAGACATTGAAGAATTCCAAGGTAGATTAGCCTTGCTTCTTCCTTTCCGAGAATGACTTCTACATCAAGGTCGCATTCGCGTTTAACCTGCCTCAAAAACTCAGCACTGTTTTTTGCCTCGCGCACAGCAGAGGTTGCAACGGCTCGAATCTCTGCGTGCATGGATCTTGAGATTGCAGTAAACCGTTTGAGGGCAACCAGGCCACGCTCCATGGCATCGGGTAGAATCAAATCTAAGTCGCCTCCGCCGCTGCCGAGGCGAACGGCCTCTTTTTCCGTAGAGAGAATCTCAAAGCGGCCCTGCGAATCTGGCTGCACAACGACCAGGTGGAACGAATTGGTTCCTAGATCCATGGCGGCGATTGGCTTTTGCGGCATGCGAAAGGCTACGCCAGGCCGTATGCCTGTCCACTTTTTACCAGGAATTTTGCTGTGGTCCAGGGAGCCCAGGCCGGAAACTGCCCTGTGATCGAAGTTCAGGAACTCACCAAGAAGTTTACAGTTAGAAAAAGAAAGCCGGGCTTTCTAGGCTCAGTCGTTTCGCTGTTCTCTCCGTATTCAGAAGAGATGACAGCAGTGGATAAAGTGAATTTTACCATTGGGCGAGGGGACCTGGTTGGATATCTGGGACCTAACGGGGCCGGAAAATCCACAACGATCAAAATGCTCACCGGAATTCTGGTTCCTACATCCGGTCGTGTGATGGTGGACGGAGTGGATCCACAGGAAGATAGGCGAGCGGTTGCAAGAAAGATTGGAGTAGTGTTTGGTCAAAAGACGCAACTGTGGTGGGATCTTCCGGTTGAGGAAAGTTTTGATCTATTGCGGGCTGTTTACAAAATTCCGCGACGTGAATATCAACAGCGTCTGGACTTCTTTATTAACCTCTTGCACATGAAGGATTTTCTTTCGCAGCAAACGCGGAAGCTCAGCCTTGGGCAACGCATGCGTGCAGATCTGGCTGCGTCACTCTTGCATAGGCCACCCATTCTATTTCTGGATGAGCCTACGATTGGTCTGGATATTCTGACGCGCGATATTGTGCGTAAATTCATCAAAGAAATAAACGAGAAAGAGCAGATAACGATTCTTCTAACTACCCATGATATTCAAGATATTGAATACCTGGCACGCCGTCTGATCCTGCTGGATCGAGGGCGCGTACATTATGACGGGGGGATTCAAGAATTTGTGCAGCGCTACGCCGCTGAAAAGGTTCTAACAATTCAAGTGGATCCTCCTTGCGGAGCAGAGTTCTTCACCTCTCTTGGGTATGAAATCCTCAGCGCTGCTTCAGATAGAAATTTTGAAATTCGCCTGGGTGCGCAGGAAACGCCTGCATCTCTAATCGAACAACTTACAGAAAAGGGAATTAGAATCGACGAAATCAATATGCGAAAGCGCGATCTGGGTGATACATTAAAGCTAATGTACTCGAATCAGCAGAACGTGGAGCTATAAATGGCGTATCTAAAGTTTATCTCCATGTCATTCCAGCGATCCATCAGCTATCGCGTGGAATATTTTCTGTCTGTTCTCAATGCGTTTCTTTATATTTTTATTTTTACTTCTGTCTGGAGTGTTCTTGTTCCAGAATCGGCCATAAACGGCGCCTTTTCAAAGAGTCAGATGATTGCGTATGCTGTTCTTTCAACTCTTATAAAGGCAAGCTTTGCTCGGAATGAAAGCCTTCTAGCGAGCCGCGTCAAAAGCGGAGAGATTGCAGCAGACTTACTCAAGCCGTTCTCATTTCCATTAATGTATCTCTGCGATACGCTCGGTGCCAGTCTATATCAGTTGCTCAGTCGGGCTGTGCCGCTCTTTATTTTCTGTTACTTCATCTTTGACATTCACATTCCGCTGGATCCAACGCTGGTTTTGCGATTTGTGCCGGCGTACTTACTTTCGTTTATATTGTTCTTTCTACTTTCGTTTTTAATCAGTTCCATGGCTTTCTATTTTGTGGATATTTTTCCATTCTGGATTTTTTATGCTGCTTTGATTACCCTTGCAAGTGGGGCCATCATTCCCATTGATTTCTTTCCCGTGGGCATACAGAAAGTACTGCTTATAACCCCGTTCCCGTATCTGTTTTATTTCCCCACGCTGTTGCTTCTGGGCAAACCCCTTGCATTTGGATACGATGAGTTTTTGTTACGTTATTTGATCTTGATTGCTACAATGCTTTGTTTGTGTGCCTTTTCTTATCGCGGTGGAATTCGCCGCCTAACGATTGCTGGAGGATAGGATGATATCAGGAATCACGCGCGCCTGGCAAGACCTGCCCCAATACGGATCAATGGTCCGCGCTGCAATACAGAGTCGCATGGAATACCGCGGAAGTTTTATCATGTACATTTTGACGATTTTAGGTTTCTACGGAGCCCAGATAGGTGTCGTGGTTTTGATGCTCTACAAGTTTGAGCGGATAGGAACCTGGGAACGCGGGCAGATGGCATTTCTCTACAGCTTGCTTGTGATTTCTACGGGACTCGTATCTGCAATTTTTTCCGGTTTCCTTGAGTTCTCTGAATTTGTTAGACAGGGCACGTTTGATCGAGTATTGCTCAGGCCCCTTTCGCCCCTCTTGTCTGTTCTTTGCATGCGATTTGAACCGGGAGGATTTGCAAACATCGTCCTTGGTGTAGTTGGGTTTGTCGTGGCCAACTCGCTTACTGAAATCCGCTGGACCTTTGAAGCGCTCTTGATGCTTATCCTGGTCTTAACCGGTGGTGTCTTAATTCAGGGTTCGATTCGAATCATAACTGCCGCAAGCGCCTTCTTTACAGTTTCAAACGACGGCATGCAGCAACTGTTTGTATTCTCAGCGCGCGAGTTTCTGCTGTATCCGGTTGATATCTACAATAAGCCGGTTCGTTTTGCGCTTACGTTTCTGTTCCCGCTTGCTTTTATCAATTTCTATCCGGCGCATTACTTTCTGGCGAAAGATACTGGAATGCTGTTTCATCCGCTGTTTGTTTATTTGACGTTTCCTGTTGGCATTGCCTGTATGATGCTTGCAATCTGGTTCTGGCGCAAAGCGGTTCGACATTATGGGAGCACAGGAAGCTAGCAAGCGTGAGCAAATTCTGGGGGCGGCTGCCACTGCCGGATTTGACCTTGCCGGTATTACTTCGCTTGAAATCCCAGAGCGTGATCTAGAAGAATTCGCAGCCTTCCTCGCGGAAGGCAGGCACGGCAGCATGGCATGGATGGAACGTCATCTGCCATTCAAGAAGGATCCAGCGCTCCTGATGCCTGGATCTGTGTCAGCGCTCGTCCTCGGAACATTTTATCGCACACGCGAAGCGGATGAAGCGCTTGAGAAAGCTCGCGTTCGAATTTCCAGGTATGCAATGGCACCGGACTATCATTCTGTTTTGCGCAAGCGCGGGAAGGTCTTGATTGCGGCCCTGCGTAAGATTCTACCTGATGCAAAGATGCGATTCTGTGTGGATTCAGCGCCCGCACCGGAACGCGCCCTTGGTAGACTCGCAGGTCTTGGATTCCAGGGTAAGAACACGAATTTGATTCATCCAGGTCGAGGCTCATATTTTTTTATCAGCGTGCTTTTGCTTTCCGTTGAATTGGAAGCCGGAATTCCAGAGCGAGATCGCTGCGGAAGCTGTAGAATCTGCATCGATGCCTGTCCCACCTCGGCCTTGAGCGAGTACAGGCTAGATGCAAATAAATGTATATCGTATCTAACAATTGAGCATAAGGGAGACACAAGTGCTGCCGATCGTTCTGGTTGGAGTTTTGGTTGTGATGTCTGTCAGGAAGTTTGTCCATACAATCGTGCCGATTCCTACGGGACTAACTGGTTTCCACCCAGGACGCAAATTCGAGATTTGATGCAAACTGGCTTACTTGAAAAGTGGGATGATCTTGCACACGAAAGTCCAATTGCCCGAGTGAGTGAAGAAAAATTCAGAAATAACCTGGAAGTGAATTGAACCCCACGCAGGAAATTGAACTCGATCGCCTCTACGACTGGTACTCCTTGAATCATCGTAAGCTCCCATTTAGACAAACGCGCGATCCGTATTCAATCTGGGTTTCTGAAATTATGTTACAGCAAACTCGTGTGGCTGCCATGCTTCCGCGTTATACGGCATTTATGAAAGCGTTTCCGAATATAGAATCGCTTGCACAAGCCTCAGAGGAGGAAGTAGTGCAAGCGTGGCAAGGACTTGGCTATTACAGCCGCGCCAGAAATCTAAGGAAAGGTGCGCAGCAAATCACAGAAAGCATGGGTGGGTCATTCCCGCGTATTTTGAGCGATGCACTTAAATTGAGTGGGGTGGGACCGTATACAGCTGCAGCTGTGTTGAGTATTGCATACGACCAGGCTGTGCCTGTCGTAGACGGGAACGTTGAGCGGGTACTTTCTCGACTATTTTATCCGGGAGCAAATGGTCGTGTCTGGTTTAGGGATACCGCAGAACGTCTGATAGCCGGAGCAACAAACCCATCGCTGCATAATCAATCCATCATGGAACTTGGCGCGCTCATTTGCGTTCCTGGAAAGCCGTTCTGCGAGGTCTGTCCTGTTCAAACATCCTGCGCTGTATTCAAGGCGGGCGGTCCGCAAAAGGCCAGAAGTGTACCTGCACCCAAACGGGAAGAGCGCGTGGATGTGGTCTGGCGTTTTGTTGCGTTCACGCCAGATACGGAATACTTCCTGGTTTTAAAGGACCCTGAGGTACCGTTCTTAAAGGGGCACTGGCTTTTTCCCTCAACATTGAGCCTGCCGGGTCGGCCAGGGTATGCATCTCCTGGGATTGAGAAACTGAAGGGAATCGAGACCGACCCTGCCATTCAATCTATCAGACATTCCATAACAAAGCACAACATTCGCGCAGAACTCGACGTACGCGAGACAGCGGATGCCTTACTCTGCAAACTAATGCAAAAACCCGAGGTGTCCCGGAAGCCCAATGACAATGGAGCAGAATGGAGGATGGTTCGGCGTGGCGAGCTCAAGGACGTAATGGCTTCCTCGCTTTCTCTGAAACTAATCCAGCTCCTCGATACGCCTGCAAGTTACCGGAAATCCTGACCTGGTATATTTCCCGGGAGCTTTTTTTGCAACCGCAGGAGGAATCCTGTTTCTCACCGTTTAATGAATCCTGAGCTGGAAAAGCAACTTCTAGAAGCAGTCGTACGACTCAATGAGCACCTGGCCCACGGTGGAGGCTCTGACCCGGCGCGTGTGATTCTGTCTTTGATTCCGGCGTTTGGCATCGTGTTTGGGTCTGTGCTCATATTCTTCTTTTTCTACTGGCAGTATTCTATTCGCCGCGAGCTCATTCGCGCCGGTCTCTACAGGCCTGCTACGTTTCGCAACTTTAGGGTATTCTGCCTCCTCCTTGGAAGCCTGTCGGTTTTCGTGGGAATTCCAATGACCATTCTGTTCTATGCGATTCAGGGCATGACCTACGCCATGCTTGGTGGCGTAATTCCGCTGGGTGCAGGGATCGGATTGCTTGTTTTTTATGCGGTGGCCTCAAGGGAAAATTGATATGAGAGGCAACACCCGTTTAGCATATTCAGTTCTGGATAGCCATCTTGGATTCGGAGAAAGAGTTTGAGCGCATCTTCAAGGAGACTTCGCGCATGATTTACGGATTGGGCCAACGGCTCTTTCGCAATGAAGAGGATGCGCTTGATTTCGTTCAAGACGTGTACCTTGAGGCGTACAGCAAGCGTGATCGATTCGAGGGTAGATCTAAATATTCAACGTACTTGTATTCGTTTGCACTCCACCGCGGACTCAATCGTATCCGCAAAACAAAGAACATTCATTTTGAAGAGTGGAAGGAAGAAGATTTCCCAATAATAGAAGAGGATATTGCTCCGCCGGATGACGTGGCGCCTCAGATCATTCGGGAGGAATTGAATCAATTACCGGAATCGTATCGTCTACCGCTGGTTTTGCATTACTATGAAAAAATGTCCTGCGCTCAAATTGGCGCAAGTCTGTCCATGAATGAGAACACCGTTAAGTCGTATTTGCATCGCGGGCGCAAAATTTTGAAATCCAGGATAGAGGCCAGACAACATGAAATCGAATGAATTGGAACATAAAAGTAGCTGGGAGGACTTGATCCAACTAGGATATCCGCAGGACGTTCAACCTCCGGCGCATCTCTATCACAGAATTGTGAAGCAAATGTTTCCAGGCTGGCTTACTCTCTGGACACAGCTTGTATCTGCGCTATTGCTGCTTGCAAGCCCACCATTATTTGGCTACCTTTCAATCGGAAATTCGAGCCCAGATAGTCCTGTACCTGGAATTGTTTATACGCTGTACGGCGTACTTGCCGTTCTTTTGCTTCTTCCGTTTACCTTGCGATTGTTTGGTAGATTTGAATCCAACTGGATTCTGTTATCCAGACAGATCGACGAGCGCTTCCTAACTCGCGTCAGACATTGATCAATAAAATGAATTCAGGAGATACTATGAGTTTCAGTACCCTTTGGAATCGATTCATCGGAATCACACTCTGGAAAACCAGGAATGGTAATATTCTGGTGGAGCATATCCCCTTTATTTTGCTCCACCTCTCACCGTTATTCGCCTTTGTGGTTCCGTTTAGCTGGGACCTTGTAGCCCTTGCGGTATTGGAACAACGTGCGTGCAACAGGGACCGCTCTGGTGGGCTGAGCATCACAGGCATCATCATAGATATTCTGAGACTGAAAAGGACATTCATTCACCCGTTCAATACGGTTTCTGGCAATCGCATATGCTCTGGTTTCTAACCATGTACCAGAGCCCGCATTACAAGCGGCAGGAACTCAAGGATTTTGCCAATTATCCGGAACTTCGCTGGTTGGATCAATATTACCTGGTTGGGCCTGTTCTCCTTGGGATTGCACTCTTTTTGATTGGCGGGGCGCCATACCTGGTATGGGGCCTCAGCGTTTCAACAGTTGTTCTATGGCATGGAACCTGGACTATCAATTCACTGTCGCATGTATTTGGAAATAAACGATTCACGACTGGCGATGATTCTAGAAACAACTGGTTTCTTGCAATCTTAACCATGGGAGAAGGGTGGCACAATAACCACCATGCATTCCAGGGTGGGGCAAAAGCCGGTTTCTACTGGTATGAATACGATTTTACGTACTACTTACTATGTATGATGCGTGGGCTTGGACTGATCACAAAGATGGGAGCGCCCCCGGAGCGCGTACTGGCACTGGGTCGCCAGAATGATCAGATTAAGAAAAAAGCGCGTGGGCTTGTAGGCTCAAGAATTCTTAAAAAACTCAGCGTCGAGGAGGCCGCGCTCTTGATTGCAGCGGCAGATACAAAGGCTCCTGAACTGGCAGCCGATCATAAATATTTCAGAAAGCTGAATCTGGATGAAATCCGTCGCATTCTCGCACAATTGCGCGGAATGAACCAGCCTGTAATGTCGACCTAGACGTTACACGCTAACTTCAAAGTCCCGGAGCGCGTCGTTGAGCGAGGTTTTTTCGTCCGTCGTGCTCTTTCTTTTTCCAATAATTAAAGCACAGGGAACTCCATAGGATCCAGCGGCGAATTTTTTCTCACGCATTCCTGGGATTACTACAGATTCTCTGGGGACCCGTCCCTTATAGACAACTTCAGTTGGACCGGTTACATCTATGATGGGCGTTGATCCGGTTAGAGTTACGTTCGCTCCAATCACGGCACGTTCTTCAATCATCACACCTTCCACCACAATAGCACGTGATCCAAGGAATGCTCCATCTTCAATGATAACTGGCCGACCCTGCGGGGGTTCAAGAACGCCTCCAATTCCAACACCGCCAGAAAGGTGAACCCCTTTACCGATCTGTGCGCAAGACCCAACCGTGGCCCAGGTATCGACCATAGTTCCGGTTGCAACATATGCACCAATGTTCACATACGATGGCATTAGAATCGCTCCCTTTTCAGCAAAGGCTCCATAGCGAATAACGGCTGGAGGGACAACGCGCACACCGGATTCTTTGTGATCTCGGCGTGGTTCGATTTTGTCAAAGTACGTAAGTTCACCGGAATGCATTTCACGCATTTCGGAAATTCCAAAATATAACAGGATTGCTTTTTTAACCCAGGCCTGAACTTCCCATTCGCCCTGGCTCTTCTGAATTGCTACGCGGATCTTGCCGTGATTCAATAATTCAAGAGCTTCAAGGACTGCTTGCTTGGCTTGCGGAAGTTGAGCACGATCGTCGAACGCTCTTTCAATGAGTTCTTGCATTTGTTTTTGGTCCATGATTTACTCCAGACGTTAGTCGATCATCCCTTGCGGCGAGGGAGCTGGTGATTCAAATAGTAGCCGATTGCCAGTTCAACGCCGCTCAGATGCGTGCTCCAGACAGTTTCTGGGTCCTGACCGCGCAGAATTTCAAGGGTGATAGTTGGAATGTTCCTTTCCCAGCCAGCGTAGGTGCCAAGGCTCCCAGGCGTTGGATAACCAATGTCGCCTTTGGCCGGAAGCCCGTTCCGTTCTGACATTGCTTTGCCCAGGTCTTCGCTCTCTCCGTTGAAATTCACCATTGGATGTTCGTAGGAGTGCAGGGAAAGGATCAAGGAAGGTCTTGTTTCCTGGATCATGGCAAGCAATGCCTGGTTTTCAGATTCGCTTCCTCCGTGAGGGCCTGGATAATAGCGAACATTTGTAAAATCGCCAATCCAATCCTTCGTGGGCATGTTTCGATTTAGATCCACGTTGCGATGATTTGTGCGTCGATTTGCCTTACAACCGTCTGGATTCAGTCTCGCACATACGTTGAGTACTACTTCTTCTGGAAGTTTTATCTTATCCCGGCTGAGCTCGGATTCGAAACGTTCTGTGAATATAAATCCTTCTGATTCGTCGCCGTGCACGCCGCCAATTAAAAGTACACTGAGCTGGCCTGTGCCGTAGCGATTGGCCTGGATTTCAAGGCCTGCATGCGATTTACCAAAGACCCTCTGGCCCAGGGGTTTCAAGTTACGCCCATTCCATAGTACGTGAATCCGAGCTTGTTTACAGTCTCATGCGGGTAAACATTTCTGCCATCAAATATGACGGGGGCTTTGAGTGCTGCTTTCATTTTGCGAAAGTCAGGTTCAAGATAGGCAGGCCATTCAGTCAATAGCAGGAGTGCATCTGCCCCCTCGATTACAGAATACATTTCGCCATATTGAATTGCAGGATCCAGATGCGGGCGAGCTGTTTCAACCGCTACAGGATCACTTGCAGCAATCTCAGCGCCCATCTTTATGAGGCGATTTAGAATTGTAAGCGAAGGAGCTTCGCGCATATCGTCCGTTCCCGGTTTGAACGCGAGCCCCCATACAGCAAACTTCTTGCCCTTTAAATCCTGACCATACTTCTGAATTATTTTATCTACAAGTATGCCTTTCTGTTTTTCGTTTGTTTGTTCTACTTCATCAAACAAAGGAACCTTTAGGCCAACGCCTTCTGAAAAGCTTACGAGTGCCCGAACGTCCTTGGGAAAGCATGAACCACCGTAGCCTATCCCGGCGTTCAGAAACTTTTTTCCAATTCGCGAATCGGTTCCCATACCTGTTCGCACGTCGAGATAGTTTGCACCGAGTGCATCGCACAGGTTTGCGATCTCGTTTACAAAAGAAATCTTCATGGCAAGGAATGCGTTACATGCGTATTTAGTAAGTTCTGCAGAGCGAATACTCATTACGATTAACGGGTTTCCACTTTCCTGAACGAAGGGGTTGTAGAGCTCGCGCATGAGTGTTGCAGATCTATCTGAGTCGCAACCAACCACAATCCGCTCTGGTTCCATGAAATCGTCGATTGCGCGTCCTTCTCTGAGGAACTCAGGATTACTCACTACATCAAACGGATGTTTTGCGCCTTTGCTCGCAGCTTCGCGCACTTGATCTGCCGTGCCGACTGGAACCGTACTCTTTGTAACAATGACTTTGTACTCGTTTAAGAATTCCCCAACCTTTGCTGCGACTGCAAGCACTCCGCTTAGATCTGGCTTTCCATCTCCGCGATCGGGAGTGCCAACTGCAATAAACACAATATCAGAACTCTCTACTGCTTTCTTGAGGTCGGTCAGAAATACAAGGCGGCCTTTTGAGAAATTGCTCAGGACCATTTCTGAGAGGCCGGGCTCATAAATGGGTAGAATTCCCTTTTTCAGATTTTCGATCTTTCTTTCGTCGATGTCGACGCAATTCACCTGATTGCCATACTCGGCGAAGCAAGTGCCAGCCACAAGGCCAACGTAACCGGATCCAACTACCGTAATCTGCATGTTGCAGACTTTTCCGTATATGGTCTGAGGCCAATGATTTTTTAGGCCTGAGGTGCGCATATGCAGGGCACAATTCGTTTGACCTCGAATGGGGTACTAAAAAGATTTAGCGGGGATGGGGGAGGACACTAAACGATCCGACGCGTCAATCGCGTTACCCGCCAGCATGGTTCTCACGCGCGAGGGCCTGGCATTGTTTGCCCGTAATCCAGAATCCATTAAGAAGTTCAAAAACCGCGAAGGCATGCCGCGCGAGGGGCTGGAATCAGATCAATTCAGTGCACCTACTGTACAGAAGCTGATAATGAATTCGTTTCTGGAAGAGATTTACGTTCGAACGCCTGATCCGCTCCGGCGCCGCGCACAGATCATCAGCACCAACAACCTGGTAGTGTATGCAGTTCTGTATAAAAAACTTTCGCCGTCACTGGGCCGGATGCTATTTGAATCTGTGGTGGTTCGGGAGTTCAATCGCAAGAATCCAAAAAATTCCATCGTTGATCTAAAGCATATTCCGCCGGAAAAGGTTGATACTCTCAGGCAACTGAAGGGAGATCTATTCTTGCAGATGGAGCAGGAGATTCGTGAAGAAGTGGAAGCGCGAATCATGAGCGCGCCGCAGCTCACTGATGAAGATCGCATGACGCGAACTCGAAGCCTTCCCAAGTTTATTAACTGGATAGATAAGCGAATCTGGTACTTATATTTTATTATTTATCAAACTCCAATGAAAGAGCAGATGAAGGCTGCGTTTGGCGGAATGATTGCGCAATATCTAGAACATACTAAAATTGCAACGCACCTTTCCAATATGCTGATGGAGTTTATTCAGAACGCGGAAAAATCCAGTCTTGAGCGCATCATAGTAAAAGGCAATATAGCAAAGCGAGAGGATGTTGATCGCTTGCTCAGAGATTTACCCAGCCGCAAGAAGGTAGTGGATCTTGCACTCCGCACGGAACAACTTGTTGAGATTTCCTGGAACATGAATCCGGAACGCAACTCGTTTGGTAAACAATACCGCATCCAGATCATCGTATCCAATTTTGGGCTGATCGACGAACGCACAAGGTCTAACCTTGCAAAGAAAATGAAAACCAACGTTGAAGGAATCAACATCGCAAGCTTCTACCAGGACAGCGGAGATGAAGCTAAACTCGGTGCTGGACTGGGGCTGTTATACAACTCCTATCTGGAAGATATCTGTCGCGGCGAAGGCATTCAGTATAAGTGTAATATTTTCCCGGAGCCGGAGAAAGAGAAAACCACCGTTCGCGTAGATATTACTATGTAAGTAAGGGCTATGCTCCCTTACTTGAATTGCGACTTAGAGCCTGGAGGCTTTCTTAAGAACGCCAATGGTCTGCAGTACATCCAGGTTTACAATGGACAGCACTACGACCAGGGTTATCAGCAATGCCAGGATTGAAATGACGCCCGTTAGAAACATTGTGTTTGTAAGGATTCTAAAGCCCAGGAATGAAATGGCTGTGGACACCTGAGGATTTGGATTCTGAGCATGCGCCACTTTTCCGTAGGCACGCACATAGAATACAGCGAGGCCAGCCAGGGAGACAAACAAAAGGAAAGCAAAGAACGTAGGAAAGCTCATCTGCAGATAGTAGACAGGGAGCACGACGAAGTTAGCAATGAGTGCTGATGCAACGCTGATTGCTGCAACCTGGAGGGCTGTAATCGGTGCGCGCCTAAAGTAATCGAGCCACTCGCGTTGTCTGGTCTGTAGATGATCCAGGAACGGGGTGGCGGCTTGTCTGTTTGCGAAGATACTTGAACGAATGAGTGCTGCTGCACCGAGCAGGAATAAGAATGTTTCAATCGACGACATGAACAATGCGTCGTACGGTTCACGCATTGTAGTGTATAATTCACGCCGGATTCCAAATAGCACAAGTAGCATGGAAAGGACAGAAGGGACGAGCAGCAGCCACGCCATGGTCCGCCCAAACCAGACTCTTTGCCGGAGTGAAATCGCACATAGCAGGAATGAAGCGCACCAGAACGCAAGAGCACCCGAATAAAACAGATCACCTGAATAGGAGCGCTCGAGATTTCGGAACAAGCGTTCAGGTTCTGCGTCCGATTCAAGAAGCGAATCGCGCAATGTAAGGGCTTTTTTCTGAAGTAACGCGCGATGTATGAGTCCAGGCTTGATTGTGAGCTGTGCTGATGTTGCTTTTCCGGGCTCTGCGTCTGATGCCTCAAAAGCGGGACGGCCGGTCAAAAATGTTACGTAGTATATAAAGAATGCAAGTACTGCAAAAAACGTCAGTCGACTCATTGACTGGAGTAAATCTTTTCAAGGCCGGGGCTGTAAATTCTTTTCCTGAACAATCTTGACCGCCTCCACGATCTATCGATTCTGTCCCGACGTGCGCACTATTTTCTTAGAGATATTCATTGCAGCAAGGTATTTGCGCGGTCAGGGCCGCATGGTTCTGTTTAGCCTTGGAACTAGACTTTCGTTTGTGTTTATGTCCTTGATGGTCTACATCATGGTCATAGTGCTTTCCGTATTCAACGGCTTCCAATCGGAAGTGCATCGGTCGCTCTGGAGCTCTGGCTATCATGTTACCATTTCGCGCACTGGAAATCCAATCGTTGACTATGATGCGATTACTAAGGCCGTTCTTGCGAGTAAAAATCTACAGCCCAGCGTGAAGTCTGCTTTTGGTAGTATTCAGGTTAACGGACTCCTTGAAATTCAGAATCGCTTCGAGGGGAAGGCAGTCAGAGCTATTCCTGTGGATGCAGAGGGACTCAAGTCCGGCAAGCTTAAGGATTATCCAGAGATCGTTCATTATAACAAACAATTTCTGGAACAATACGATCGCGGAAATTATGTCATCGTAGGACGCGAAATGGCCAGGTTCTACGGCTGGCAGGTGGGAGATACAATTAGTGTTGTGCTTCCGCAGGGTGCAATGATGCGCAAGGGAATGGCTATCAGGCGTGAACCGTTTGTGATCGCTGGATTCTTCCGGACGGGCTTCTATGAATTTGATTTGAATTTGATTTTCATGTCTCTTCCCACGGCCCAACGTGTGCTGGATCTAAATGGTCAGGTTACAGAAGTAATCGTTCAACTAAAGGATCTTTCCAATCTGGACTATGTGCGAAGTGTTCTGCGCGATGAACTGCCTGAGAATCCATATCTCTATACAATTCGCACACTCAAAGACGAACGCGGAAATTTCCTGGCAGCGCTCCAGCTTGAAAAAACTCTAATGATTATCATCATGGGGCTTTTGATTTTAGCCGGTGCTGCCGGAATCTGGGTCACTGTGCATTTGCTCGTTCAGGCTAAAAGCAAGAGCATTGGAATGCTTCGCGCCATGGGACTTGCAACACGCTCGATTCTTGTGATTTTTACGGCGCACTCCATGCTAATCGGTTTACTTTCAACAATCGTCGGTGGATCAATTGGTATTTTTGTGGCTAATCGACTTGAATCTATCATTCAACTTTCTGAAGACATGGCCAACTCGGCCTGTCGCACGTTTTCTGATCAATGTTCACCGGTTCAACTGATCCCCAAGAACATTTACTACTTTGATCATCTACCTGTATATGCTGACCTCAACGTTATCTTTGGTGTTGCAATCGCTACAATGATTCTGAGTGGACTGGCAGGCTACTTTCCATCGCGCCGTGCCGCAATCGTAGATCCTGTGCATGTGCTCAGGAATGAATAAGAAAATTGAATCATGGGCGAACGGTACTGAATGCGTAAAGTAGCAAGAGCAAGAATACAATGAGCAGCGTAGCAGAAGCAATCGTAGAAATCAAGGGCCTTAAAAAGGAATACCAGGGCGAAGGGGAAACCGTTCGAGTTCTGGACAATCTGGATATGACTGTAACCTCAGGCAGCATTGTATGCGTTGAGGGCGCAAGCGGCGTTGGAAAAAGCACGCTCCTTCATGTAATCGGCACAATGGATTCAGCAGAAGGTGAGGTCAGGGTCCTGGGTCGTGAGGTTCTGGGCATGTCAGACGGAGAAAAAGAGAAGTTTCGGGGCCGAGACCTGGGATTCATCTTCCAGCATCACTACCTTCTGCCCGACTTTACAGTCCTTGAAAACGTAATGATGCCCCTTTTGATCCAGGGAGGTACCTTCCCGGAAGCCCAGGCGGCCGCTCGCGCCATGCTTGAAAATGTGGGCTTAAGCCACAGGCTAACCCATTTTCCAACCCAGATTTCTGGGGGAGAATTGGCCAGGACAGGGGTGGCAAGAGCCCTGGTAGGCGGAAAAAAGCTGATTTTGGCCGATGAACCCACAGGAAACCTGGATAAGCGGAACTCGGATCATCTGGCAGAGTTAATATGGAAATTGCAAGCCGAACTGGCATTTACCCTTATTCTTGTAACCCATGATAGGGAACTGGCCGGTAGGGTTCCAATCCGTTACAGGATGCATCAGGGCAAACTGGTACGGAGCGACTAGCTAAAAAAGCAGGTCAACCACCGGATTCGGCGCATGTCTTTCCCTGGAAGGCCGAAAATGGGATGCAGGGATACGGGATCAATGGCTGATTTATGTCACTTTGATTCTGGCGTGCTTTCTTCATAAAAGAAGCTTGTCCGCCATTACAGCCAAAAGAACCTGAACAGAGGGAGTCTATGTTCGATTTCACAAAAAGAGCCAAACGGGTCATCAACGAGTACGCCCAACAGGAAGCCAAACGGCTGGGGCATGATATGATTGGACCCGAGCATATATTGCTCGGTCTGCTCAGAGAAGAAGACTCTGTAGCCATCAAAATCCTCAAGAACCTGAACATTGACCTTCAGGAACTTCGCAAGGAAATTGAGCGCAGAACACGTCAGGGCGGAAACACAATCCTCCTCGATATTTCGCCCAACCCTGACAAGTTTCAACGCATTATCGATTATTCAAAAGAGGAAGCACGTCGCCTCAAGCACGCGGAAGCACAGCCAAGCAATCTACTGAAAAGTCGCGTACTCCTACACTCGATGAATTTGCTCGCGATCTTACAGCGCTTGCGCGCGATAAGAAGCTCGATCCAGTCATTGGTCGTGAAATGGAAATTCAGCGACTCATCCAGGTACTCTGCCGCAAGACTAAGAACAATCCTGTTCTGATTGGCGAAGCTGGCGTGGGTAAAACTGCAATCGTTGAAGGACTTGCAGATAGAATCGTTGGAAGAACGGTTCCTGATTTGCTCTTTGATCGTCGCGTAATTTCACTTGATCTTGCATCACTCGTTGCTGGTACAAAATACCGCGGTGAGTTTGAAGATCGCTTGAAACGAATTCTGCGCGAAGTTCAAAGCTCGGGCAATGTAATTATGTTCATTGATGAGCTTCATACACTCATTGGTGCAGGTGCTGCAGAAGGTGCAATCGATGCAGCAAACATGCTCAAGCCTGCACTGGCCCGCGGAGAAATCCAGTGCGTCGGTGCAACTACTCTAACCGAGTATCGCAAGTACATTGAAAAAGATTCTGCCCTTGAGCGTCGTTTCCAGGCCATTCATGTAAAAGAGCCATCGGTTGCAGATGCAATCCTGATTCTGAAGGGTCTCAGAAAAGCCTACGAAGCGCATCATCGCGTGCGGTATCCAGACGATGTGATTGAACTTGCAGTGCGTCTGTCTGAGCGTTATATCACTGACAGACATCTGCCGGACAAATCAATCGACATCATCGATGAAGCAGGTTCGCGTGCGCGCCTTGCTAACTCTGTGCGTCCCGTTGAGATTACGGATCTGGAAGAAGAAATCAAGTCGCTCGTTCAGAAGAAAGACGACATGGTTAAAGCGCAGGAATACGAAAAAGCGGCTCAAATCCGGGATGAAATCAATACCAGGAAAGAAGTTCTAGAAGAGACAACGCATAGATGGCAGGAACGGATTGCTGACTTCTCAGTTGAGATCCAGGCTGCAGATATCTATTCAGTTGTAAGCCTCTGGACTGGAATTCCTCTGGATAAGATTGAAGAAGCGGAAGCTGACAAGCTTCTCAAGATGGATCTTGAACTGGCACGGCGTGTAGTCGGTCAAACAGAAGCAGTTCAACTGGTATCACGGGCTGTGCGCAGGTCCAGAACCGGATTCAAGGATTCTAGAAAGCCAAGCGGATCGTTTATTTTCCTGGGCCCAACGGGTGTTGGAAAAACGGAACTGGCACGCGCGCTTGCAGAATTCCTCTTTGGAAATGAGAACAAACTCTTCCGTCTGGACATGTCAGAGTACATGGAACCGCATAGCGTTTCTAAACTGATTGGCTCACCTCCAGGCTACATTGGATATGATGACGCAGGACAACTCAGTGAATTCGTTCGCAGAAATCCATATTCAGTAGTGCTGCTTGACGAAATCGAAAAAGCGCATCCTGATATCTTCAATCTGCTCCTGCAGATTCTGGAAGAGGGAACGCTCACAGATACGCATGGTCGTAAAGTAGACTTCCGCGAAACTATAATCATCATGACCTCAAACCTTGGCGCACGCGAAATGCACAAGGGCGGCCGGATGGGCTTCGCCGAAGACGACTCAAAACGGGAAATGAACAAGAAAGAGAAACTGATTGAAGAGCTCAAGAAGCACTACAATCCGGAATTCCTCAATCGTATCGATGAGATCATTACGTTCCATACTTTGACGCGCGAGGACATTCACAGCATCATTGGTATCATGGTCCGCCGGATGAACGAACATATGTTCGATAAGCAGATCAAGATTGAACTCGACGATGCTGCATCGGACCAGATTTCCAAAATGGGCTACGATGAAAAATACGGTGCTCGGCCACTGCGTCGCGTTCTGCAACGTGAGATCGAGGATCATTTGTCTTCGCGCTTGCTTGAAGGCGCATACAAAGAGCCAACGGTGCTGCAGGTCTCATGCGAAACTGTAGAAGACAAAGCAAAGCTCAAGTACACCGAGAGCCCATGGACCGATTTTGAAGCTGTCAAAGAGCAGCGCAAACTCGATCAGGAACGGCTGGACGCTGAGAAGAAAGAAGCGGAGCGGAATCGTAACCGCACGCGTTCAATCCTTAGCACTGAGCCAAGTGTAAAGCCCGACTTAATTCCTGGATAGGTTATGCGTTTAGTTCTAGCTTCGTTTCTCACATTGATCCTTGCCTCTGCGATTGCAGCCGAGTCACCGCCTGGGTATTCGGAGGCGCTTTCGCTTTACACAAAGGGAAAGTATGAAGAGTCGCTGGCAAAGATCAGAAGCGTATTCGAAGAGAACAAGACATCCGTACCTCTGCGTCTATTAGCCGCAGCAAACCACATTCGTGCCGGGCGTGCAAACGACGCCTGGGCGCATCTTGTGTACGCCACCAAAGATCATCCAGAGCAAGCAGACCCCATGGCCTTCATGGCTGCCTACTATCGCAGGCAAGGACAGAGTGGCGAGGCGATGAATTGGATCGGTCGCGCAATTGCAACCGACCCCAGGAACATAGCCTACAAAATGGAAGCGGCTAGAATCTACTATAAAGCCGGGCAATATCCGCAGGCCCGCAAGTTTACAGATGATGTTCTGTCTCAAACTCCTGGGCATCAGGAAGCACTTGCACTTGACGCATTGATCTTTCTGCGGCAGGGCAATCCAGACAACGCAGTTTTTAGATTCCGTCAGGCACTCAAACAACCGGCTGCAAGCAAAACAGCACTTTCAAATGTCTATAACAACATGGGTGTTGCACTTCGCAAATCAGCCGAAGTTCTGGATAAGTCTGGAAACCCGGCCGAAGCAGCAGCGCGCAGAACGGAAGCCGTAGAAATGTTTATCAAAGCATTGGAGCTTAATCCGGAGAACACATTCGCGAAAGCGAACAAGGATTCATGAAAACAAAGGTCGCCGTCGAGACCTTTGGCTGCAGACTAAATCTATTTGAGTCGGACGGAATCATGGGTCAGATCATGGCCAGCGATTCTTATGAAACCACCCAGGATGCAGACCAGGCAGAAGTCATTGTAGTAAACACATGTACGGTGACAGATCAGGCAGATGTAAAGAATCGCCAGCTGATTCAGAAGGCGCATAAGAAAAATCCAAACGCAAAGATAGTAGTAACGGGTTGTTATGCGCAAACCGATCCAGATGAACTTAAGGCTTTACCGGGTGTTGCCCTGGTTGTTGGAAACGACAGGAAAGCGCACCTCCTTGAATTAATTCAGAAAACTCTTTATTCCGATTCGCTCCTTGCTGGCGGAATAGATGAGATCGAGGCCCTTGAAGCCCGTGACACAGTACTGAAATCCTTTGGTCCATCGTCAGTATTTGATTATGGTAATGTTGTTCCGCAAGGTCATACGCGCGCGTATTTGAAAATTCAGGACGGATGCGATCGTAAGTGCACGTATTGTAAAATTCCCCAGGCGCGCGGTTCAGGAATTTCGCGCTCATTTAGCGACGTAATTGAACACGCACGCATGCTCGATGAGAAACGCGTTCCAGAAATCGTTTTAACCGGCGTAAACCTGGGCTGGTACAGAAGTGATTTCGAGGGATCGCAGGAGAAATTTCCCGCACTTGTGCGCGGGATTCTGGAAACATTGAAATATGCGAGGCTCAGGCTTTCGAGCATTGAGCCATGCGATGTAGATGATGAACTGGCAGAATTGTCCACTCATCCAAAATTCTGTGATTTTCTGCATGTGCCGCTTCAAAGTGGATCACGCGAAATTCTAAAACGCATGCGGCGTACATATAATCCGGAGAGTTTCAGAAAGCGTTTGGAAACAGTTCGCAAACGCAATCCCGATATTTTCCTTGGAACCGATGTAATCACCGGCTTTCCAGGCGAAACTGATTCCCACTTTGAAGAAACAGTTAAGCTTTGTCAGGATCTGGAAATGGCTAACATCCATGCATTTCCGTTTTCACCGCGCCGGGGAACCCTGGCAGCTTCTATGACAGATCGTCCTGTGTTGGCTGTGGTGCGCGCGCGCATGGAAATACTAAAGAATCTGAAGAACTCAGGCTATGCAACGTATGCAGAGAAGTTTGTGGGTAGAGTGCGTGATGCCGTCATTGAAAAAGAAGGAGAGGCGCTAACAGACAATTTCCTTCGTCTCAAATTTGTTCCAACAGCCGGAACGGCTCGCGGCCGATTGCGTTCGTTTAAGATTGAGCGTATAGAGAATGGAATGCTCTATTCCATGCCCCTGTAAGAGGGGGCTTCTTTTCTTTCCTCGAACTTTGGTTTGATTTCCATTCCATACACATACGGATTCGTTTTGAGCATCCGCACGATCTGAAACCCGGCATCCTCTATGAAATATTTCATGCGATCGATTGAAATTTTCTGCGTTATCTCTGGCCCGGAGGGGGCTTCCACGCGTTCCCAGTCTAGAATTACAACCAGGCCGCCAGGCCTGAGTATCCGTGCCACGCCCTGGATTCCCAGCGAGGGATCAGCAAAGGTGGAAAGTACGCAGCAGCAGAAAATCAAATCCATGGGCGGAATCCAATCGGGCATGAGCGGGTGCTCGGTTCGCTCGATATAGAAGGGAATGAAGTTTGAGATGCCTTCGCGCACCTTTCTTTGCAAGGCCTGATCGATTAGGCTCTCCTGGCACTCGGCCCCCCAGAGAAATGCCTCGGCAGGCATGCGATTCATGATTGCAGGCAGGAAATACCCGTTGCCCATTCCAAAATCCAGGGCGTTTTCAACCCCTTTCCAATCGATCTGGTCAAGGATGGTATGCGGAAACAACTCCTTTCTGTCCCTTGACAGCAGGTAGCGATGGTATTCCGGCTCCTCGTAATAGGGCAAACCCCGCATAAAACATCATCGGAGGGGGCCTTTTCTGCGTCAAAAGGATACTACCCTTTGAGTTTGGTAAAACCGGACTCCGATATAGAAGGAGGACTATGAAGCTACGCGCTGCTATTCTACTGGTTTGTCTGTCTGTGACGGGAGCCCTTATGGGCGATCGGCGGATCCCTGGTATTGATTCGATTCCTGCAGCACAGGGCGATACGGCTCAGCCCGTCCAACCTGAGAAACAGACATCCCCACAGCCCACGCAGCAAAGTCCAATCCAGCTCCAGCCGCAGCCTACAAATCCAGCCACGCAGACTACACCGGCAAAGGAAACCGATCAGCGGCCGCAGCCAGCCGTTGACGCCATCAAGAAGCTTAAAGTGGAAACGGCCCCTGCTGAATTTCCGTACTCTGCGCGTATTACCTGGGAAGTAGATCCTACAAACGACACAGAAATCTATGTCGCTCGATTCGTAAGGCCTCCTGCAACCAAACAACTTGTCCTTGAATCTGAAAATATTACAACTCCACCTCTGGGTCCCAGGGAAACTTCCTACCTGGACCGTAACATGCCAGAAGGTTCCTACTACTATGCAGTGGTCACTGGCTACCAGCTCAGCAAGCGAGGCACTCTAGTTCTAAAAGCGGACGAAAACTATTCTGCGCGCCCCTTTATTGTTCAACGCAAACGGATGAACGATGATCCGCGCACGCAACAGACTCCAAACAATCCCACCAATGATTCCCGTCCAACAGGCGCAACTCCACAGGTTTCCGGATTGATTGCCCTCTCATCGCCGAGCAGTGTTAAATTGAACTGGTTGGCAGCTGGCGGCGTTGCAAAACCAAACTACGTTATATATCGTGGCACTCAGCCTTTCACTAATCAAAACTCTTTTGCAACAAGCACGCGTCTGGGCACTACAACAGAAGATCGTTTGAATTTTGAGGACTCAAGTCCAATTTCAGATCGAATTGTTTACTACGGTGTTACAGTGCAGGATCGCGATAGCGGCCGTGAATATCGCAGCCTGACAGAAGGTGTTTCATTCTTAGCCTACACGCACCGCATTCCTGTGATGGACGCCTCTGTTGAGCCGTTCCTGCCAAGGTCACTTGTGACTTACCTTGTAAATAAGAACACAATCAAGTTGATCTGGGTCGATCCAGCAGCCACAATTACCGGATATCAAGTATTCCGTTCATCACGTCCAATAGCCTCTGCCGCTGAGCTTGACCGATCGTACCTGATTGGTCGCGTTACGCGCCAGGAAGCCAGCTACACTGACACAGGTCTGGGCGGCGGGATGTATTTCTATGCACTGATTCCAATTGATGAACAGGGAAGACCCGTACGCGCACTCGCTGAAGGTCGCACGTTCACCGGGTTTGGCGTCCAAATTCGTGATTCCAAGATTAGCGAAATTCAACCAGAAACGAAGAAGGATGAGAAGAAGGAAGACAAGAAAGAGGAAATCAAACCGGAAATCAAACAGGATCCGCGAATGAGCCTCTTCCGTGCCTCGGTGCGCGAAGATTCAGTCAACTTGACCTGGTCGGTTGACAATGTCGTGCGCGGCGATCGATTCCTTCTCTATCGGAGTACTGCAGCCCTTCGCAGCCTGGCTGATGTTCGCAGCAACGGCGTCCTGCTATCAGAACTGGAATGGGATACACGCCAGTACCTTGACGCAAAACTTCCGGCCGGAAAATTCAATTACGCAATTGTAATTTTACACGACGGTCGTGTGGATGAGAAGATGGAAGAGGGCAGGAACTACCTTCCACTTCCAGCCCAGGTCCGCGTTTCTGCAATAGAGCCGCAAAAGATTGAACCTGCCAAAGTTGAACCAAATAAAACGGATGAAACAGCAGGCACGGATCGCGATATAAATGAGATACTCGCTCACACATTTGAGAAGGGAAGATACGAAGCATGTATTCAGCGCCTCATGCCTTACAGAAAGGACAAGAGTGAAGCCATTCGCGCACGTGCCTTGCTTTACACGGGAATAAGTTACTTCAAACTCGGCCAATTCAAAACGGCGCGACCGTTCTTTGTAGAACCTGTCGTCAAAGCGCAACTGCCGGAGCGCGCGAACTTCTGGTATAAAAGGAGCCTTGAGAAACTGCGATGAACGATATTCAAAAACTAATATTAGCCGGTGGATTTCTACTGCTTACTGGCGGCATCGTGTTGCTTTCCTACGATCGCTTCCGCAAGGACGGTCCCATTCGCGTACTCCAGGTGGAACGGAATGAAAATGAAGTTGAGAAAGCAGATCGGCAATTAAAAGAAGCGGACGAGTATCTGCGTCAGAACTCGCAGGAATCCGCGCGTAAGGCACTCGATTTATTCAATTCAGTTCTATCGCGCGGCTTAAACGAGCGCGTAGATCAGTATGCCCGTTATGGTCTAGCCATGGCGCTTGAAAAAATCGACGATCCGGCCACAGCGCTTGAACATTTGCAGACTCTGAAACAAAACCAGAACAAAATCGAATCGCAGGATTTGAAAGATCGCGTAGATTATTCGCTGGGAAGACTGTTGCTTGTTATCAATCATGAGATAGAAGGCAAGGCCTTACTGGAAGGTCTGTTAGCCCGCACAAACGATCCCAGGATGAAATCAAGAATACACACGGCGTACGGACAGAGCTTCCTTGCACGTGGTGACAGGCAGCGAGCACAGGAAAACTTTAACATTGCCCTGAAATACTATCCGGAGAACCTTCAAGCAGAGATGGGTCGCGCTAATGCTGTAAGCGGCCAGCGCAGGTCCATGTATTATGAATACTATGATGAGTATCTCACTGGTAACGCTAACTTAAATCCGGCGCAGCGCCGCCAGGATGCGCGGCAATTGCAGGAAACAACCTATGATGCGGGAATTCGGGCATATCGCACGGGCCGGTATCAGGATGCAATCGATCTGTTTGCTCGCGTGCTCAAAGAAGGTCGTGATAACAGTGAGAGTGAGAATTGTCGTTATATGACAGCTGAAAGCCTTCAGGCCCTGGGTCGTACTCGCCAGGCGTATGAAGCCTACGAACAAATTCTTGGAAACGTGACAACCACTCGCGATCAAGCAGCCTTGATCCGTATGGGAATTCTACTCTATCAGCAGGGGAAGCTGACGGAGGCTTTGAGCCGCTTCTATCGTGCATCCGAGAACTATCCAAACGGAGAGCATACAGCTAAAGCTCTGGAATGGAAGCGCGAGACGGAAGCGCAGATTCGCGAACATGATCAACTCAAGAATTATGATGATACCAAACGTGAAGAAAAACTCGACAAGCCACAGTCCAGGAATGATGAAAGCGAGTCACGCACTCGCAATGCCGAGCGCGAAACCAATCTGAGTTCATACGATACATCTGTAAATGTAGCCCAGGAATCTGAAGGCGACACAGTTATTGAGGTGGATGGGAAGCGGATGAAGCTGGCAGCTGTACCTCAAGCCCGCTGAGTTTGTAAATAAAAGCCGGAAAATCAGCGATGCTTGAAATCGCATCGCGCATTCCTTCCACGCCTCGGCCAAATCCCATGGCAGGTACCTTGTTAAGAGTATGGGTCTTTGTGCTTAGATCTTCAAGATTTCCATGATCGGACGTTAAGAGCATTGTGTCTTCCGGTCGCAGAGTTTCGCATACTCCCATGAGGAACTTTTCCAGATTCTCGATTACCCACTTTGCTTCTTCAAACGACTGGTTATGCCCTGCCTTGTCGGATAAGAAGAATTCATAAATCAAAAGATCGTACTTACTTGCAAGGCGGGCCGTGTCCTGGCCAACTTCGCGTGGATCGCGCACAGGAAATCTATCCTTGATTTCAGGGAAAAAGCGGTGCATCATCTCATGGGTGATGTCCATATAGACTGCATCGCCGCGCGCCAGATCATCGAGAGTTTTAAGGGGCTGACCGGAAGCCAGATGCACGTGTGTAGAAGCACCCGTCAGCCTTGGTTTGTCTCTAATTCGCCGCGCATACACATCACTGAATGCGTTGGCCAGCGCCGCTTTTTTCCCATTTTCGTAGAATCGTTTAATGATGGAATGTTCTTTAATTACCTTAATCAGGGTAGGACCTGGGAATCCAGTCATGTGGCGACCCATGATCTCAGGTCCGTTCAGTCCAGTCCAGAGCGACGTTTGACCCGTAGCACTCTGCGGAAGCCCAGGCATGCCAAGGGCTGCATCAACTGGAAATAGTACAAGGCCCTCGGGCGTAGCTGTGGCCGGTTTACCGCCCAGAGGTGCAAAGAAAGACTTTGAATGCAGCGTGAAAGGATTGGTTGCTTCGTTGGCTGGACCAAAGCCAATCCCATCGACGAAGATATATAGCACGGACATGCAACGTCAAGATATTGCACTTCGCCGGGGTTGACGAGTGAATTTGGTTTACACTCCGGCCGAGTTGTCGACACTTAAACCAGTGAAGGAAAGCGAGCTTCTCCAGCCCGGTCCCGAATTCTGGAAACGATTCAGTTTTCTCAGATCCGCAACGGTCCTGGAGAAAAAGCCAGATCCCCCCATCCGTGAGCGCATCTTCAACGATGAATTGCGCACGCTTGCAAATTCAATCATTTCGCATGCTCCCGAAACCTCTGCTTCTGAGACACTACCTGTCACAATATCCGCAGGTGAGGGAACGTTAGTCGCCACAGAAACTCAGACTCCAGTTCAGACGAGTTTGGCCCCGATCGTGGAAACCAGTCCGGAGCCGGTCGCGCCCGCTGTCAGGCCCCATTCCATTGCAGATGCATTGTATGCAACCGTGCCCTCTACTGATTTCTGGGAAGTATCGGCTCGATTGCTTGCCAAAAGGGACCTGGTTGAATCGGACTTCAATCCTGCTCTAGAGCTGCTTCTTGAAAAAACAAATGCCGGAGCCGTTTGCATCCTGGTCCCCGATGAACTTGAGGGCGTATACCGCGTTTCCATGCATAAAGGACTCGATCCCCTCACGGAACGAACATTCATAATTGGATTTCGCGACAACTACCTGGCTGAGGAATTACCTTATCAGGTAGTAACGTATTCTGAGCACATTAAGAACGGATTTCATTATAGAAAACGATTCAGCTCTGAGTTTTTGAACACCTATCCGTCTGCATTGTATTTCCATTTTCCAACCCTCGATACTTCTTGCTACTGCGCATGCTTTCACGCCAGTCCTGAAAACACGGGTGCGGTAGATAAGGAATGGACAACAGCATTTCTGAATTCAATTTATCCGGCTATTCTCAAGTTTTCTCATGTGAAACTGAACCCGGAAACAAAAAACGAAGATCCAACGCTTAAATTTTCCAAACTCTTCAAGCGATACAGCCATACAGGCAAAGACCGATTCTATGTAACACATATGACTTTCTCGGATACAGCCGCGCTCTCTTCAGATCATCCATTCCTGAGCCGCTTCCAGGATTTCTGCACATCCCACCAGGTAGCAGAACGGATCATTATCCTTTCGCCTGCACACGCTCTCTTGCTGCATACTCAGAACCAGTTGGAAGGGCCAGAGTATCTCCTCCAAAACCTGGCGCTTGAATGGGGCATGCGCGTTGAATTTAAGACTACTGAATATCCAGGTGAGGAATCAAACCTTTACAATTTGATGCTGGTATGAATCGCCTGTTCGGACTTTGTTTGTTTTTAATTTCTCAGGCGCTACTGGCCTCACCGGAGAACCGCGCACTACTTGAACAGGGAATAGCGATCGCCCGCAAAGGGGATATCGCGGCAGCAGAAGTCAAGTTCCGTCTTGTACTCAGCCGCGAAGACAATGACGAAGCCAGATATCGACTGGCTCAGTCGTTGAACCTGGAAGAGGCAGGAAAGCTCCTTGAGCATTCCATCAAGTTGGTAGCGGCGATTCACGCCCCAATAAACACAGATGATTTGCGTACGCGAAGACCTCCAGTCGTAGAACTGGCCCATCGATTTTTGTATTTGTCCCTTGTGCGATGGGGATTGGAGGACAGGACTGGTGCGCTCAATGCGCTCAATCGCGCACTGTACTGGTATCCCGATTTCAAGGAAGCCCAATACAATCGTGCCTGCTTGTTCGTTGAACTGGGAAGAGGCGCAGATGCGGATTTGATTTTTCAACGTCTAAAACGTTGAATACGATTTGTATTGCAGCGAAGGGCGGCTTACTGGAACTGAATGTGTTGAGCGAGATGAACGTAGAAAAGGCCCTGTGCTGTTGTCTTCTTGCATTGTGCGTTTTTTCGGTGAATCTGCACGCCGACACAGTTGTACTCAAATCAGGGGTTCGCTACAATGACGTTAAAGCTGAACCCATCGCGCAATTTCACAGGATTCGCTTTAGCGACGGTCGCGTAGAAGTCCTCCCCAACTCCATCATTCGCTCGGTTCGTCCAGGTGCAACTTCATGGAGCCAGGTTTACATACCGGTCGTACCGCAGAAGATTCCAGACCCCGTGGTACCCAGACCTGAGATTCCTTTGAATCCAGTGAAGGTGCCGGCGTTCGTGCTTACGCCCACCATGAAATCGGTTGTATTCCCCGGTTGGGGCCAATATGCCGAGCAAAGGCGCATAACTGGAGCCGTTTACGCTGCTGCCGGTGTTCTGGCCCTGGAGCGATATTGGTACTTCAGGCAAAAACATGCCGCAGCCGAAAGACAGTACAATGATCCGATTCCAGTGGGCATTGTCGCCTCGCAGAGCTTGACGGGCTCCCTGAGCCTTGTGGACGCGGCCTTGATTAATTTTGTATATCTTGCAGGCCAGGAGAAGAAGGTCTACAAGCTCCAGAATCAGGGAAATTCAATGATTATGGCCTACGGGCTGGTTTGGGCCTGGAATTTATTTGATATCAGGGCTGGTGGGCTACCCTGGGAGCGGGGTTGGGTCGGATCTGCAAGACCCGTTGCGCACGGGACGCGGCCCATTTTGTATTTGCAAAAAGATGGCCTGGGAGTGATGGTGCGAATACCACTATGAAACGTAAGCTTTTCACACGGCTTGCGATCGGGAGCCTGATACTTTTCCTGGGAAGTGGCTGCCTGGTCTCCAATCTGAGCAACGGCTTCGATTTGAAGAGTCCAAGCGGGTTTCTGGGTTATCTGGGGAGTTTTACCCAGGGGCAGCCTCTGCCACCATGCAACTTTGATGAGGGTCTTTTTGATACGTGTTCTTACTCACCATGAAGGGCTATCAGTCGTTTCTGAGAATATTTTCGAGGATAGAGACATATTCTTGCGAAAGTTTATGATGCATGGTGTATTCCATTCAGAGTCAGGGTGCTATTTAGTTCTGCTCACCTGTAAGGCAGTGCAGGCTTGACTACCCTGACAGCAGAGATGCTCGCTGAAAGCGATCTGGATGATTTCTTGAATCAACACGGCAATAGAATTTATACCTATCTGTGCGTCCTCTGCCGCAACGAAGACACGGCCTCGGATGCATTGCAAAATGCATATGTGAAATTTATTGAACAAGTGCGTCGGGGTAACGTTAGACGCGAGAGCGCCTCACAATACCTCATGATCATTGCAAAAAACGATCATTTCAGTCGCGTACGCCGGGAAGGCAGAGAAGTTGAGCTTGCAGAGGATCCCGTGGATCAAAGTTCTGCGGCCAACAGCGCCCGCAGCCAGGTAGCGCAAGATGTTCGTTTGGTCTTGCTTGAAACCATTGAAGATCCTGCATTGCCAGAAGACCTGGCCCATGTAATCAAGTTACGCTTTCTTGAAGAAGCTGATGTTGCCACAATCTGTGAACGGACCGGAAAATCACAGGCAACCGTGTATAGACTAATGGAAAAGGCCCTCAGCATTCTAGCAGATGCCTGCCGCCGCGCCGGAATCCATCCGGAGGACCTCGGGTTATGAGCGATAATCGCCACGAAGAACTAGCGCGTCGCCTCCTGAATGAGCCACCTACGCAGTGGCCTAAGGAACTCGCACCTTTGCGCGTGGAAATGCGCACCATGCCACTTGCGTTGCGCGCAAAGTTAGATACCTTGAATAAGGCAGCACAGGCGCAGGCGATTGCAGATAAGCCGGCTAACGTCGCAAGCAAGCTTCCGTTCAGAATCGCAGTTGCGTCGTTTGGAACCGCAGTTGCTGCGGGCCTTATTGTATACTTCGGGCTATTCATGAATAGTAATGTGGCGCCAGCGACTATCGTCACGGTTGACGGGCAGGTGTTAAAGAATGGTGCCCCTGCAAAAGCGGGAGATACGCTGCGCGAGAATGAACAATTGAAAGTTGGATCGGACTCGCTTGCAGTTGTGGTTGCACAGCACGGAGAATCGGAAGCGCGGCTGCGCGTTCAGCCAGACTCAGATATCAGTGTGGAATCCTTGCGTGCCGATTTGTTCGACGTACGGATCAAAGTGGGTCGTCTGCTTGCAATGGTTCCGCGCAAACCCAAACCGGGTTCCCGGTCGCTTTATATTTCAACGCCAACTACGGTTGCTTCCGTGCGAGGCACTGTGTTTTCAGTAGAACTAAATTCTTCGTCAGATTCTATGCTTTCGACGTATGAGGGAACCGTAAGCTTCCGACGTCGTTGGGAAGCCCTTGAAGATCTGCCCCCAGCGCTCATAAAGCGGAGCGAGATTTTGTCCAGCTCCGTTGAGATATTTGAGAAGGCATCTGCCAGCGTCGGTGCCGGGACACAGTCTGTTGTGCGTGATCAGGATTTCAAAGATCGCCTGAGTAGAATAGAACCCTTAAACAGTGTATTGTCCGGACCGCTGTTCGTTGGCCTGAGAAAAAAGAAGAATCCCGCCGACGCCGAAATACAAGCTGCCCTGCAAGCGCTTGATCAAGCGTTCGCAAATGCGGAAGCTCGCGCGGGAATCTTGAAGCAAGTGGAAGCCGCGTTTGGCCAGCCACCCCAGATCGAAACACCCTCTGCAGAAGAGTTGAAGGCACGCCGTGAAGCATTCGAAGCATTGAGTCCAGGCGAACGTCAGGCGCGCTATGACGAACTGCGTGCAAAACCAATGGATCGCGAAACATTCAAACGCGAAGCTACACGCGTTTTTGGCAAGGCACCCCAGGAAATTATTCTAAAGAATGGAGAAACGATTTTCGGAACGATATTCGGCGAGAGTGGCCGGTATCGGGTATATACCGCAACGGAAGTACGTTTGGTAGATCCGGAAGAAATCGAAGAAATTCTTTTTCAGTAATACTGGAAAGATGGACTTCGAAATAAAATCAACAGTCGTTTAGTTTTTTTGAGAAATACGTAATCCCTCGGACCTATCCCCCTTAGAGCGCCGCCTAACGGTCGCTCAAACATACAGGAGGGATATGGAATGATAAGACCAGACAAACGATCGTATCTGGCGCTGCTTGCAGTATTCGCCGTGTTCGCCGTGGGATGTCAGAAGAAATCGGACGGGGATTCAACCCTGGGCCGCTTGCTGATGCTCACTGCAGCATCCACGAGAGTTACAGCAAACGGTGGCGGAACGATTCAACAACCAACAATGAGTCTGACAGTGCCGCAAGGTGCCCTGGAAGAAGATACAGAGATAACGGTATCGCGCATCGGTTTACCAGATGCACAGGGTTCAAGCGTTCCAGTGCAGGCTGCTTATGAGTTTGGACCGGAGAATCTTCAGTTCAATAAGCCAGCAACTTTGAAAATCTGCTACGACGCTGTGAATCTAATTGCAAGCGGCTATCAGGAAAAAACTCTACAGGTTCAATATCACGATCCGGATTCAGGGGAATTCATTAGTATGGGTGGAGATGTTGATTTAGTAAATCATTGCGTAAGCGCGCCGATTTACCATTTCTCTTCTTACATTCTGACAGCTCAGCTTCTTGCGATTGGAAACAACGCACCTACGATTGGAGGAGCTTCATTCTTTCCCGGAACCCCAATTGCTGGTTTACCAGTGACGGTTCGTAGCAGCGTTACTGATTGGGATGCAGGATCTGCAATCGCAACAGTAAGGCTCTTCTACAGGACTGCAGGAAGCGGTGGGATCTTTAAGACTTTGACCATGTTGCCAGAACAAAATGACGCAACAGGACAATTCTATACCGCAAAAATTCCGCAAACAGATGTGACGGCGTCCGGGTTTGAATATTACATTCAAGCATTTGATAGCTTGAACAGCGGTAGAACAAATCCTGCGACTGCTCCGGCTACCTTTAGTACGATTGCGGGTGATACGCCTGATGGAACCACTCCAATTCGTTTTCAAGCCACAGTTAGCCAGATGAGCGCCGGATTCTCGCGCGACTTGACCGTACAGGTGAAGGGTTCATCCGCAGCCACGTTCTTTCCGGTTCCGGCTGATACGCTAACGTTTGCAGGCGGTAAGGGAACTACAAGTCGTCCCACATGGTTGAGTGCACGTTATACGGCAGAGAAGATTGGAAGTTCGTTTCTGCAAGCCGCATACGGCAGCTTGAATCTGTCTGTTCCATTGAGTGTGTATCCAGGAAACATGGTTCGCATTGATGTTCTGTACAATGATGCTGTGTTGCCAGATCCATTGAACGTGGATGGAAACAGTGTCACACAACTGGATGCTGCAGGATACGATCAATACAACAACTTCATGTTTGTTCAGCCGGTCTTTTCTACGACAGGCGGGATTGGAACATTTGGAGATGCTGCTAACTACGGAAAACTGATTGCCGCGAATGTATTTCCGGACACTTCTGGGACTATCACAGCCACGCTGGGTGGTTACAGTATTTCCTACAATGTTCTGGTGCACACTACATGGGTGCTCTGCCAGTTTGATGTGGGACTGTTCGACGCTGCATGCGTTTTCAATTGAAAGAGACGAATATGAAATTTATTAAGGGAGAAAATACAATGAAAGAAGTAAGAACAAGAATCGTTGATTCTGTAAAGAGTGGATTTTTTAAAGGCGTTGGTTTGGGAGCAGGACTCCTGACAACGGGGCTATTCGCCGCAGCGGCGGCGATGAATGTATTTGCACCGGGGCAGACAATCAGCTCAGCGCAGATCAACCAGAACTTTGCAATTGCAGCACCAGAAGGTGCCATCATGGCATTCAACCTGGCCAACTGCCCGGATGGATGGGCTCCAGCAGACGGGAGCAATGGTACCCCAGATATGCGCGGTAAGTTCGTGCGTGGTCGCAATGACATCGGAACCGGTTCACCAGCCAGTGCGTTCGAGCGTGATCCGGATGCACGGACACTTGGTAGCTTTCAGGGAGACGCCTTTCAAGGACACACGTTCAATTTCGGCTTCGTCGGTGGAGGAGTGCTTCCTGGCTTTACGACAGGATGGCTTGTCAGTGATGTCGGTTCAGGATCTTACACGACCGGCGCCCCAACGACCGGAGCGAATGGAGTCCCGCGCGTGGCAAACGAAACTCGCAGTATGAACATTGCTCTAACCTATTGCATGCGCAAGAACTAAGGCAATTTTTGCCAGGCGGCGTGTTCGGGAATTCCCGGACACGCAGCTTCTTTTTGCCCCGAGCGACAGCTGTTCAATCCAAATCCGGACCCTCCGCAATCTCGTTTGATCCAAACGTTCTCTTGCACAAAAGGGGTTGATCCAGGCCAATGAATTGATTTAAAAGTCCCTATGCAGCAGACCAATCCGGGCCAATTTATTCAGAGCATCAAACAGTCGTTTTTCAAGGGAGTCGCCTTTGGCGCTGGTATCCTGGCTACAAGCCTGTTTGCAGCCGCCGCTGCCATGAACGTGTTTTCAAGCGGTCAGACAATCAGCGCCTCGCAGATAAATCAGAATTTCGCTATCTCAGCACCAGAAGGCGCTGTGGTTGCATTCTATCTTGCGGCCTGTCCCGAGGGATGGGCTCCGGCAGACGGAACGAACAGCACACCTGATCTCCGCGGTCAATTTGTGCGTGGTCGTGACGATATTGGAACTGGGCCGGCGGGAACTGACCCCGCTGGCAGCCGCGCCATCGGAAATACTCAACTTGATGCCTTCCAGGGTCACAGGCATAATGTGTCGCATAATACAGGTGCAAACACGGGGATCGCCGCTCCTGGAGGCGGGGGCGCGGATGCTCCAAATGGCGTGATCAACATCCTGGATCCAATCACAGATGGAAGCAATGGGCCTCCCCGAACCGCAAACGAGACTCGTCCAAAGAACGTAGCTCTGACGTATTGCATGCGCAAGAACTAAGGCAATCTTGTGCCAGAGCGGCGTTCGGAAATTGCCCAGGGCAGCGCTGGTTCTTGCAACTGAGCCACCGCTGTTCCAATCTAAATCCGGACCCGCCCGAATGTCCCAGTTGACCAACCCCTGTTCTTCGGCACAAAAGGGATTGATCCAGGTCACTGAACTGATTTAAAAGTCCCTATGCAGCAGATCAATAAAGGGCAACTTGTGCAGAGCATCAAACAGTCATTCTTAAAGGGAATCGCGTTTGGCGCTGGTATCCTAACTACAAGCCTGTTTGCGGCCGCGGCTGCCATGAACGTTTTTTCAAGCGGCCAGACGATCAGTGCCTCACAGATAAATCAAAACTTCCTTATCTCAGCACCAGAAGGGGCTGTGAGTGCATTCTATCTTGCGG
>JAIOPQ010000042.1 GCA_021413825.1 Spirochaetia bacterium
TCAATTGAGCTACGTTTTCTTTCTGACGAAGTGCTGCATCTTCTGCAGTCCTTGATTGCGTTCCAAGTTTGGAGATGAGTTCATTGTAGAAATTCTCAGCATTCTCCTGATGACCAAACATCTTCTTGTCCTGCTTGAGACCCGCGGCAATCAAGAGCGCATTAGATCCGTCTGCTGCACCATTCGGTGTGTTGTAGTCACCAGTTCCGCCAGCGTCACGGCCGCGACCGGCAGCAATCATGGAGGGATCTTTTACTACGTCAGCAGAGAGTGCTAGTTGCGCCGCCGGATGACGACCCGGAGTAAATGCTAGATCCTGGATTGGTGCGCGAAGCTTTTGGACTTCATTTATTCGCCTAAAATCAAATGCACCCGCACCACCGGAGCTATTCAGAATTCCAGTGTAGCCTACGAGCAATTCACCTGAATCTTCGATATGACGAATCATGAAGTTGGTGCGACGATCATCCGTTGCCCGAGTGGCCTTTAACGCCAGCTGGTTGTCGTGCGTCATGTAGGCCACAACACCCGCTTCATTGTCGTTGATCCGTTTGATAATCTCTGTTAGCGTTTGATCCCGACGATAGTCGATCCGAATAGGCGTATTGCCTTCGTCGTTCTTGAAAAGAGTAATCGTTCCATCCACGCCAATTTTCTTGGAAGGATCTACAGAGTTGGTACCTGAAACACGGAAGAGTGCTGTAACCTCTGCAGTTCCATCGCCATCCAGATCAGCATTCGCACGAGCGTTTTGAAGCGAATAGTTTCCGTCCTGACCGGGACTCAGATTTTTGAGCTGGAAGAAGTCTCGATTGGTAGATCCATTCAGTCCAAAACCATCACGGTGAATTTCGTTTACAATGTCCGCCAGGTTTACTGCAAACAAATCCATCTGATCTAAGCGATCGGGAATCTCTTTGTCGCGCATAGCCAGTAGGCCGTAGAGATGACCTCCACCCAGAATCACCTCTTTATCATTATGATCCCAGACAACTTTTGCGTAACCGTCGTTGGCCGGATCAATGTCAGCGCGAAGTTTTCGTTGAATCTGTCCTTGCACGAGCGCCTGCTCGCCCACAAATACAAATACTTCATCCCGATCGCCTCGCCCAACTTTGATATTTGCAATTCCTGACATTTGTTCGATTACGCCGTCGCGTTTGTCTCGCAAATCATTTGGCTCGTCGCCTAACGCCTCGAGCTTTAGAATCTTTTCGTTCAAATCGCGAACCTGACCGGCCAATGAGTTAAGCATGTTTACGTCTGCGATTACTTCGTTATTGGCTCGCGTACGCAGCTGAGAGAGTTTATCATGAATATCGTTTACGCGAGTTACAAGTGCATTTCCACGCTCCAGTACAACAGAACGATGCGCCGCATCAGAAGAATAGTTTGCCAGATCTTGCCAGCTTGCCCAGAACTTGTCAGTCAATGAACGCAGAGTATTGTCAGATGGTTCAGCAAAGATAGTTTCCATTTGACCCAGGTAAGTCTGTGATGCTTCCCAAAAGTTTTTTGAGTTGGTTGCGTCTACAATCTGGTCGTCATAGAATGCATCACGCACGCGTTCAATGCGAGCTACGTTTACGCCTTGCCCTATTTGTCCTGGAACAGCAGGGCGATTCAGTGATGGTTCATAGAGAGCATCCGCTGCCTCCAGATTAACACGCTGGCGTGCATAACCCTTGTTATCAGCGTTTGCAATATTATGGCCTGTGGTGCTTAGTGCTGTCTGGTGCGCGTTTAGTCCGCGTTTTCCAATCTCCAATCCACCGAATGTTGAACCCATATCGTCTCCCCGACCGCGCTTGCAATGCTGCAAAATGCGGGCGTTTCGCTCTCTTCGGTTCTGTCGGTCTTCCGGCTTAAAAAATGAGAAAAAAAGAAGGCTGATTCCGGAAAATTCAACGGAGTATTTCTGCGCTCCATCCTGACACCAAACGGTGAATTTCGCCTGAGACTCCGGACGTTATACGACGTCCGGAGATCTGGATTCTTGCAGGAAGTTCCACTATATCAGGCGATCGAGCCTGCCGTTGCAAATCCAAGGGCCAGGGCTCGCCATGCAGGGTTCTCAGGAATGCCTGGCTTGCGTTTTCCAAAGAACTGAACGATCATGGTTCCTTTTGAGTCGAATAATTCAACCGCAGTTACCGCACCATCAACGGTTGGCTTGGTTACAACCCAGGCATTTGCAATCAAATCCTTACGCAGGTGTAGGTTAAAATCCGGATCGAGCACGTTAAGCCATGGTCCCATTACTTGAATATTGGCAACCTTGCCCGTGTGAATTTGAATCATTCCTGGATTTCCAACAAACACCATTATTTCCATGCCAGCACCTGCAACGCTTGAGAGTAATTCGTGCGTGGCCCCGGGCTCAAACACATGCGCAAATTCTCCCTCCGCAAGACGGAGAGCTTGCACACGGTTTACCTTGTGCTTTTTGAGCAACCCAAAGAAGTCATGAGTGTCCGTCAGTGTCCGCCAGCCTTCCAAAAACTCTCCTGCATTCACATCAGGATTGTCCGCTTCAATTTCTTGCTCCGGAGCAACGGGAAGGGTAAAGTCAAAACTCTGATCGTCAGAACCAAACTTCTCAGCAAAGCTTTCAAACGCAGCGATATTGCTATCAGGCGTTCCATATATTTTATGAATTGCGGTTCCATTCTTGTCAAAGAACTGAATACTATGTCGAACTCCGGTCTTAACAGTTTCCTTTAGGGCAAAACCAAAATGCCAGGCTTGTAAGAAGACACGCAAATCAATATCATCTCCGAGAACTACCCCCATGGGTCCATTGATCGATGCAGCGCTGTAGATACCCTTGCGTTCATGCACACAGGATTCATTGCGGGTTAAAGCCATTACTTTTCCAAGCTCAGGAAAACATTGGAACATAGCTGTCCACTCCCCAGCCCTCAAACGGGTTACTTCTTCACCAAGCCCCGTTGCAACCAGCACAGATTCGTTCGTTCCCAGTTCCCTGGCAGCGTCACGGATGCGCACATGCGGATCTTTTTCCTTTTTGGCTTTCCATGCGGCCGTTAACGATTTCCTTTTTTCTTCCTGATTTTCCATTTCATTCCTCAATTCATTTTCACTTCACGTGATTCATTCGATTCATGTACGTAGGGCATATAGAACGATTTGCCGGTTCCTGGATCCTTGAATCCATGCATCCGAACTCCGTATATTTCTTCCACTAAGGCCGGGCTCAACATTGAGGCCCCTCCTTCACTGTGAACCTTCCCAGCAGACAGAAAGACGATTCGATCGGCGTACTGTGCGGCCAGATTTACATCGTGTAGAATTGCAAGAATGCCGCAACCGTTATGCGCCATATCTCGAACTGTTTCCAAAATCCTTGTTTGATGATACAGATCTAGCGCCGATACAGGCTCGTCTAGCAAGAGGTAGCGTGTGTCTGATCTATCAGATTGAGATGTTTGAATCTGAGCGATTACCCGTGCAAGCTGCACTCTTTGCTTCTCTCCGCCCGAGAGCTTTTGAAATACCATACTTCTCTTGTCTTGCACGCCGCAAAGGGATAGTACGGAGTCAATGATTCGATCTTCTTCTTCGTCCGTTTCGCGTTTATGGGGAGCCCGGCCCAGACGGACAACCTCCTCAACCGAAAACGGAAATTGCAATCCCGACTCCTGCAACAACACGCCGCGTTTTCGGGCCACATCGATTGGGGGAATTGAACTCAGCGAATCGCCATCGAGCACAACTCGACCTTGATCTGGCGTGATATCTCCGGCCAGGATTGAGAGGAGGGTAGATTTGCCTGCACCGTTGCGTCCAAGCACAACACAGAACTCACCGGGATTAACCTGCAAAGTAGCGTCGTCCAGGATCCGTCGGCCGCCGCGTCGAATGGTCACATTTTCCGCGCTCAGACTCATGCAGTAAATCCTTCCGCGCGCTGACGCCTGAATAGCCATAGAAAGAATGGTGCACCTAACAGGGCCGTTAGTATTCCAATTGGAACCTCCGTAGGTGCTGCTATGGTTCTGGCAGCAAGATCGGCCAGGAGCATCAGCGATCCTCCAAGCAAACCCGATGCGGGCAGTAAAAACCGATGAGACGGATGGAAAGCGAGGCGCAGAATATGAGGGACAACAAGTCCGACAAATGAAATCGTCCCGGACGCAGAGACCGCAGCGCCAACGAGCAGGCATGTTACAGCCATGGCTAGATTCTTGAACAGCTCTGTTCTGAGGCCAAGGTGTCCTGCTTCGCGCTCACCCAGGGCAAACAAATCCAATCCGCGCGATAGATATGGAAGAAACAGTACCGGCAAGATAAAGAAGGCAAAGACTGAACCCAATAACACCCAGGTGGCACCACCCAAACTTCCCAATCTCCAGAACGTAAGGGAGCGCAGTTGAGCGTCCGTCGCCAAAAAAGAAAGAATTCCCGTGCCTGCCTCTGCGAGGGCAGTAATTGCAACTCCGGCCAGGAGCAAAACTGTGATCGTAGTTTTGCCGCGCACCGACCCGATGCGCGCAACTATGATGCAGGCAGTGATCGCCCCAGAGAACGCGGCAACAGGAAGTGCGTGCGCTCCAAATAGATTTGCGAAGAAGGGAACATGAGCGCTAAACACAATGTATAAAGAGGCGGCAAGACTGGCACCGGAAGAAAGGCCAATAAATCCTGGATCAACAATCGGATTTCTAAATAGACCCTGAAGTATCGCTCCGCCAATTGCAAGCGAACCTCCAACCATAATTGCAAGGATGACACGCGGGGCGCGAATATCCAGAAGAATGGAGCGGTTCGTTTCATCTTCAGCTGAAACCGGCATCAACACGCGTAGCATCTCCTCAACAGAAATACGGTGCGCGCCAACAGAAAGAGAAGCGGCGGCGGAAAGCGTTAGCAGCATTAGAAGCCCGAACAAGACCATATTGTACTTGAGTATGGTCATTCGGGAATATTCTTAAGCTCACGGTGCAGCGTTTCCACCGCGTCAGGCAGGCGAATTCCGAGCGCAAGCAAGAGCGAATCGTCCATCTTAAATATTCGTGATTCTTTTCCTGCGCGTGTCAAAGAAATCCCAGGCAAACCCGCCAAACCAGCTTTTCCTCCAAGACTTTCAGAAGAACGCACCGGGGTAAGAATGATGTCAGGATTGGCACCTGCGATTGCCTCGGGCGTGAGTGGCTTAAAACCAGTAAACGATTGCATTACATTGTGTCCGCCTGCGAGCGCAATGAGTGAGTCCACTGCAGTCTCCTTACCCGCTATGAAAACTGAACCGGGACCGCGGCCATAGATAAATAGAACTTTGGGTATTTTTTTGAACGGATTCTTCTTTTGTGAAGCCTGGATCGCATCCATGCGCGTCTTGATCCTATTCACCAGTTCCTTTGCCTTCAACTCTTTGTTAACGAGTGTTCCGATTTTATGAATCTTCTCACAAACGCCATCAACAGAGTGCGCGTCTTTTAGAATTGATACACGAACACCCGCGGACCTAATCTGATCGATTGCAGCAGGTGGACCGGCATCCTCAGTTCCAAGAATCAAATTCGGTTTAAGAGAAAGAACACCCTCAGAAGAAAGCGAACGCTGATATCCAACTTTTCTGGTTTGCGCTGCGGCCGCAGGATACGTAGATGTTGTGTCCGTTCCAACTATCATATCTCCAGCACCAAGCGCGTACAGAATTTCTGTTATTGGACCATTCACTGAAATGATTCGCTGAGAATCCGGGGCAGCATCTGCTGCAAAACCGAGCAGTCCCAAAATCGCAAAGGCGCAGAATACACGGGGGCCGGACGATATTGACGTTAGGCGACGAATTCCTTTCATGTTAGTTCTTCCTGATTGTAACGTTTGAGATATTGGCGCCCTGAGTTCCTGTGTAGAATCCAACGATAAAGGATCCGGCCGCAGTAAAAGTTAATGTACGATCCGTGCCAGGGGCGGCGTTGTTACCACCTCCGATAGACGGCATTGTAACACTGGCCGCAGGAGAAGCGTCAATATTGGCAGGACAACCGGCCACAGTGGCGCCAAAACTGCCTGCGCCATCTGCAGGCACATAGTTGTAATTTGTAACTGTCCATGTTTGCCCCGCAGTAACATTGCTAAACTGAAGATACTGCGCAAAATGGTCAGCAGTACTGGTGAAAAGTGTTTCCGTAGAACCAGTTGGAATCTTTAAAACCTTGGCGGTAATACTGCCATTCCATGTAACCGTGCATGTTGCCGCTGCGCTCGAGCTTCGAGATGTGGAAGAGGCAGCCAACAACGCCAGAACCATGCTCTGGTCACTCTCAGATTCAGTGGGTAAGATAACGGCACAGCCTGAAAAGGCCAGGGCCAGGATTGGAATCAGTGATCGAAATTGCATATAAACCTCGGGACTTGACTGAAGGCTCGACCAGAGTATTGATACTGAGTCTCAAAGTCAAGTACGTACTTGCGAATGCGTCTTGTTCTCATTTAAGATCGAGCCAGCAGCGCCACGAAAATCAATCGTCGTGAGGCCTAGCGAATCAGATCGAGAGGTCTACCGGACTCAAACTGAGGCTGTAAATGGCGATCCTGTGCCGGATCTACAGACCTGTAGCTAGCTCTGAATCCAAAGTAAAAATACCGAGGGCGCGCGGGATTCCGGGCTACATCAAACACATCGAGCAGGTTTGAAACCCCAACAAAAGCTTCGTAATTTTCGAAGGTCCTTGAATAGATTCGCAGATCGACCTGGTTTCGATACGCGTTCCTGAGAATATAGCCTTGCCTCGGAAAGTCAGGATTTTTTTCGAAGAGTAGAAAGTCCTGACCTTTAGCAAGAGCGATTAACGGTGCGTTCGGATTGTACGTCACGCCCCCGTGATTGCCCAGGGCATAGAGAGCTTCTTTCTGATACCAATATGCCTGCGTGCCAAACACAGATGCGCGCATCTCAAATCCAATTTTAAGAGGTTTGTATTGATAGCCAACTCGCAAAGTCCCACGGTGCTTTGAGCGGCCCTCCAGCGGAATCCCCTGGTCCATATCGCGCGTATCGGTTAGCGTATAGCCCACACCAAACGTCCAACCATCCCAGACCTGAACATCGCCTGCAGCTTCTGCGCCGCGTGTATAAGCCTGTCTAATATTCGTTGTTTGATATTTAGTCAGTTCCGAATTTCCCTGAGCAAGACGCACAAAATCGATCAAGTTATTGATTCTGTTGTAGTACACATTCACTGACGTGTAAATCCAACGCGCAGGCTCATACTCAAAGCCAGCATTATAGTTCGCAGATCGTTCTGGTTTCAGGTTAGTATTCCCAACAACTTCGTATCCGACACCAGGATTCTGAAACGTAATATACAGATCTTTAAACGAAGGCGCCCGATATCCAGCACCAGCGCTGGCCCGAAACCTCAGCTGAGAAGTAGGGTCAATGCGAAACGCTAGCTTGGGAGTCGTTTGCGAACCAAACTGTGAATCCTGCTCAAGCCGCACCCCAGGAACCAGGACTATTTTCTGAGCGGAAGAAAGACTCCACTCATCCTGAAGGAAAGCCGCCACGCGATGGCGGTACGCATAATTGTTTTTGACACGGGCAGAAATCAGCTCTTCTACTACACCATCCGCGCCAACGGTCGTAAAGTGATCATCGAAAAAGCGATAGTCCAGCTGAGACCGAAATTCATGCGCTCGCTCATCCTGGTTTGTAACTGTGTCGCCCAATTCAGTCCCGCGATGGTCCTGTTTAATCTCATCAAAGAACCTCGAATAGCCGTAGGATGCGCGCACTGAACCACCATCGGAAAGGGCCAGAACAGGCGCAAATCCCGCAGCAAAGTCATGCGATTTGTTGTAACGATCAACAATCTGCCTGGGGGGAGAAACATCGACGCGGTTCTCATCCAGATACCTGTAGGTCAAATTCGTATTTACGGCAAAGTTTTCCGTCAGGCGATATTGTCCGGTATTTCCAAAGTTCAAATCACTAAAGGCCGGTCCAGTTGTTCCCTCCAGTTGAGCAATCTTATCCGCATCAAACAAGGGCAGGTACGTTGGGCCGATCTGCTGCGTGAGCCTTGTTGTTTTTGAAATTGGTGTAAGGTCGTATCCGTCACTTCTGTGCCAGCCCACAGTAAAGTTATTGCTCACAAAATCATTGTTGAGACCAACGAATGCCGATGTATTAGTTTCATTTCCAGTACCAAAATTCTTTTTCCGGCCGGAACCGTACGTGGTGAGAACCTCAGCCTCCACAGGCCTGCGCGAAGCTCGAGTAATAATATTGATCACACCAGCAATAGCGTCTGAACCGTAGAGTGCAGACGATGCACCCTTTACTATTTCAATTCTTTCAATTTCTTCTGCCTTGATGCGAGTCAGGTCTGTTGCGTTGTCCAATCGACCCACAACCCGTTGGCCGTTCACGAGTATCAGAGTATACTGAGGATCAAGCCCCTGCATTTGAAGAAACCTGCCACGGATTCCTGCTCGAATTTCAATACCTGGCTGATTCTCAAGCGCTTCAGCCACATTCTGTGAACCACTATCTAGGACTTCCTGGCGTGTGATTACTTCTGTTTGAACTACAGAGTCTTTAGCACTACGCTCTCTGCGCTCGCCCGTTACAACAACTTGATTCTCATCTTGATCATACTTAAGGCCTGGTTGCGCTGTGACGGCGACTGGAAGATTCAATAATAAAGCGACTAACGTCTGATTTTTCAGAATCAAAACGTAACCTCGCTCCAGCGCAGTTTGGGAAAACCGGAAATACCGGAGGAGTTGTAATAGTCCAGCATCTGAAACTTGTAATACCGGGCTGGTGCTTCGCCCGACCGCACAATGTACACATCAGATTTTGCAGAAAGGATATGCGTAACCTGATCATAATTGTACCAGTCGACAAGAAGGGAATTCCCGGTGAATGCAGTTGCAGTCCCGCCCGCGGCAGCCCCGGTCACATTTGTATCAATTGTAAACTGGCAGGTGCCACCGAGGCCTGAAACATTCGTAACGCTGGCAAAATTGGTTTGTCCGGTTGTGCAGACGGCCGCATTCCCCGATCCGGAAACACCTCCGTTTGAACCAACCTTGAAACGCTGAAAGCGCAACTCCCATGCATTGCTCGCTCCGCTAACGGCCAGACCAGTTGCAAAATCGCACTGCGTCCAGGCCGTAGAACTCGATGCGTCAACTTCAGCGGTAAAACTCCCGGAGGATCCTGTGCTTGTACACGCCCCGCCCTGCGTACTTGCTACGAGCAAGAGGAAGAGCTGGTCACGTTCGTAATTCCCCTTCTTGTCATACAGACATGCTGCAGGGATGAGAAATAGAGTGAGAAATAAAATCGCGCGCATAATCAACCGTTCCGATTGCCACCGATGCGAGGTCATAGGGAGCAGGCAAGCATTATTGAGATTGACTCTCAGTATCGATCTCAATAACTCGACAGAATGGCCCAAAAGTATCGTTTCAAGCCGCTAATCTACCTGGCCTTCTTGATTCCCTGCGCCTGTTCATCAGCGCTGCATGAAGCGGTACGCCAGAACAAAATCGATGAAGTCAGACAGCTCCTGGACGAAGGCGCCGACGTGAACTCAAAAGAAAATGGTCGCACAGCTTTGCTTGAGGCCACGCGCATAAACGACCTGCCCCTCGCTAAGCTTCTTATAGAATCGAGCGCAAACATCGAGACGTCGGAACGGCGGGATGGCCAGACATTCGCCAGTCCGCTATTTTACGCCGCTAGTTGGGGTAATATGGAGATGGCAACGCTACTCAAACGTGCCGGAGCAAAAGTAGATGCGCGTGGATGGCAGGAAATGACGCCCTTGATGGAAGCCTCGCGCATGGGGCAAGTTGAGCTTGCGCGATTCCTGATAGCGAATGGGGCCCAGGTCGATGCGACGGACTTGTTGGGCCGCACACCACTTCTCTGGGCTGCAATATCTGGTCGTGCTACTTGCGTCAGCCTATTGCTCGGTGCTGGCGCGGATCCCGATTGGAAAGATCTTTCCGGTAAAGGAGCACTTGCTTACGCGGTGCAGATGAATCGTCGCGATATCGTGGAAACTCTGAAGAAGGGTCCGCAAACGGAGCCGGAAAAAAAGCAACCAACCGACAAATCTGAAAAAACAAAATGAACCATATTATTCAGGAGAATAAGAATGCAAAAAAAAATATCAGAAAGACTACGCGAAGAGTCACAAGATCAACATAGAGATGCAGAAGGCTCAGGATTCATGCGCTGCTTTGTAAAAGGAGCCATGGATCGTTCCTCTTACGCTCACTACCTATCCGCGCTCAAAGTGGTTTATGCTTCACTCGAAAAAGAAATAGAAGCTAAGAAGGATCACCCTGCTGTAAAACCCATTCACTTTACAGAATTGTATCGCAGTGAGTCGCTCGAAGCTGACCTCTCACTTTTTGGCAACCCCGGGACAGGAGATAAAAGTGTGGCTGCCAGGGCTTACGCCGATCGTATTGCAGAGGTGGCCAGTACCGCTCCATACTTGCTTCCTGCACATGCATACGTCAGATACCTCGGCGACCTTTCAGGCGGACAAATCCTGAAACGCATTGCCCAGAAATCATTTGAACTAACAGACGGACAAGGACTTGCCTTTTACGAGTTCCCAGCCGTAACCGATATCAATGCCTTCAAAAATAGCTTTCGCCAGGCACTCGACAATCTTCCCATAAGCCCAGAGGAAGCAGACGCTTTGATAAAAGAAGGTTCCACAGCATTCGCACTGAATCAAAAGCTGTTTGTTGAGCTTGAACCCTTGTTAATTGCAGCAATTGGCCAGGAGCGATTTGCTGGCGCCCAAAAGTAAGAGATAGCGCCACGTAAGATGAAAGCAATCGCCGAACCCAGGACCCAAACTTTTTTTTCCAGGATTCCTGGTTCGGCCGGGTTGCTGTTTCTTGCGATGCTCCCGACAACGATGCTTGTTCCGCTTCAGACTGAAATCATGCGCGAGCAGTTCGGCACGCCCCGCCAGATGGCATTGTTTACAAGTATTGCAATGCTTGGAATGGTCTTGCTTTCACCCATCGCCGGATATTTTTCTGATCGTTTCCGGGCGCGGCGTGTTTTTGTAATTGTCTTTAGCATCATAAATGCCTGCACGTTTCCATTGATTGCCTGGGCACCTACTCTGCCCTGGCTGCTGCTTGCACGGTTTCTGGAAGGAGCGAGCGCGGCGTTCGTCATCGGGACCTTGATGGCTTGCGCAGAAGATCGCGAACGCGCTAACCCGCAGGGCAAGCGGGGACTTGCAATGGGAATTTCTGGAATGATGCTCGGCCTTGGCGCGGCAATAGGAATGCCAATCGGCGGCCTGATCGGTCGCGATGACTGGCGCGTGGCCACAATTGCAGCGGCGGGATTGATGGTAGTTGTTGCCGTGCTTGCGATTTTGCTGCGCGATCAGATCGCAAAACGCGAAAGGGAAAATTTCGCCTCCATTTTGACAATTTTGAAACACCCCATTGCACTCATTCCGCTAACGTTTGCATTTGTTGATCGGTTTGTTGCTGGATTTCTTGTGGGACCATTTACCTGGAGACTGCGGGAAGATTTTGCCTTAGATTCGGCCCAGGCCGGGCGCATGCTCGCCTACGTAATGCTCCCGATGGTGCTTGGAGCTATTCCAGCTGCGATGGCTGCCCGCAAGATTGGCGGAGTTCGATTGGTTCTGATCGGCTCCATATTCTACGGTATGTTTATTGGAATATCCGGATCGCTTAACTCAACTGACCTAATGCGCATAACGTTACTATTGGCGGGCATTGGGGCCGGGTTCCTTTACTCACCATCCATGGTGCTGGCCGGCCGATTGGCTCCAGATGGATTGACTGCAACTTCAATGTCTTTGTATGTTGGGATTGGGTCGCTCGGGTTTCTACTTGGTCCGTTAGTCGGCGTTGAAATCAGGCATTTGCTTGATTATTCCTTGGTCAGTAACCAATTCCCCACCCTTGCATGGATCATGGGTTGCATTTCCCTTTTGCCCCTTTTGTTGCTTGCGCGTTTCTGGCGTGCAATTAGAAATCAGGAATAAAAAACCCGACCATTTCTGATCGGGTTCTCTTGCCAGGTTTTTTCAAAAGTTGGATCTGGAGGAAACGATAATGCGCGAAGCATTGAAACTTAGCGTGTTGCTGAATCGGTAATACGCTTGCCCAAGTGTGATAGGATTCGTGCCAGCGTCAGTCCAGCCTACAAAATTGAGAACTGCATTGGCCTGAGTCAACCCCGTGCGAGATGCACAGTTAGCCCCGTTAGTACCAGTATACCAAACCACAAAACGCGGAGTATTGGTCCCAGGAACAACCTCAAAACACATTTCCTGATTCGTATTTCCCACTGCATAGATATTGGGCGTATTCACGCCCCAGGCCTCCCCTGTATTTCCAAAGGCAGCCTGTCCTGCATTCTTGAGGTATGTCCAGCTATCGGTAGCTCCGTTCGATTTCCCGGTTTGTATCACGTATTGACCTGCGCTACCAGCAGCCGTTACGGTGGCCGCAGCCCCGGCTGGTTGGGAGGAGAATCCCAGGAAAATGGCCAGGAAAGCGTTCGATGCGGGGACATTGATTCCCTGCACAGTGAAGAACCGACCAGCACCTCCAGAGGTTGGATTGCAGAGCGCAAGGTAGGTCGTGTTTCCGCTGCCGAACGAGCTAGCCTCCGTAGTGCAGGTGTCGCTGGTGCTGCCTGCGGCGGCCAGTGCCAGGGCCATTAGCATGGTTGAATTGTCCTCTTCCTCTTTTTCAAGGCCAAGGATTTTGCAACTCGAAGTCATGGTTGCCGCGATAAGAACTAATATAGGTAGAATTTTCATATTCCCTCCAGAGTTTGCCCGGGTCTCAAGAGCCCGAGCTTTGACCAGATTTTGATACTGAGTCTCAATGTCAAATCGGTACTGCAATTAAGACTCAATCTCAATTAAGGAATAAGAAAGCAACATCGCCGGTTCCGGCATGTTCCCGGGAATCCTGGGCCAGTACTTACGGAGCGCGGATGGACGACAAAATCGTAGAGGCGTACGTTATGCGGCGATACCCATCAGAAGATAGCCCTTCACAGGACCGAGACCCTTGATGTCCAGGATGCCACGATCCTCAAAGGTGAAGCGTTTCTGAAGCAGCTGGTAGGTGGCCTCCGTAACCTGGATCTGGCCTGGAAGGCCATGCGATTCCATACGGGATGCTGTGTTTACGCTATCTCCCCAGAGGTCATATATGAATTTCTTTTTGCCGATTACTCCAGCCACAGCGTCCCCTGAATTGATACCGATCCGCAGTTCCAGTGGGAGCGAATACTTATCTCTGTAATGACGCACCGTCTCTAACATCTCCAGAGCAAACAGAGCAACTCGCTCTGCATGATCCACGCCCGGGTCTGGCAAACCGCCGACTATCATGTAGGCATCGCCGATGGTCTTGATTTTCTCCAGTTGATGCTTTTCTGCAAGATCATCAAAATCTGAAAATATCTCATTGAGGAGCGAAACTACTCCAACGGCCGGCATTTTTCTGGACATCTCAGTAAATCCAACAATGTCAGAAAAAAGGACAGTGCAATTTTCAAAACGCTCTGCAATCGTATCCGGACTCTCGCGCAATTTCTTAATTACAGATGAGGGGAGAATATTCTGCAAGAGGCGCTCAGACTTTTCCTGCTCCGCCTGTACGTATTTTTCAGATCTTTCAAATGTGCGGTAGATATAGTACGAAAAGGCAAAAATTAACCCACCAAATCCAATCTGCATTCCTTTGGTGCGCATGGCAATAGACTCCACAGGAACGGAAATCAATCCAGGCATGGACTCGTGGAAAATCTCGAAGCCGGCAAAGAGCAAGAATCCCAGCAATGCAATCCACAGAGCGAACGATTTCTGCTTACGCGGAAAAATAAAATACACAACAAGAACAAGGGTTAGAAGAAAAAGGTGCCCTGGTGCGCTCTTGCCAAATACGAACGCGTTGGTGATAATGAATGCCAGCGACACGCCCATGAAATACAGTCTGGCAAGCAAGAGTCTTCCGCGACCGTTTAGAACAATTGTAAATAGTAGCAATGCGCAAACGGCGATTGGCCCCAGGGCCCGTCCGAGGGGGACACCAAAGAACATGGAGATTGGAACATTAAGTGCTGCAAATGCTATAACTACGAGCGTCAAACTATTCAGTAGTACAACATGTTTGATCTCGAACTGATGCGCCACGTGGCGAGCTCCAGAGTATGCGATTCTGTTCCAGATTAATTGAAGCATGGCTTTCGCACAATATAGGATAACCTTTACAATCTGGCATCTCGATTTTCAAAAATAGGAAGACACTCACAATAAAACGATTGCAGACACTGTTCGTTTTACTCTCACTATCTTTTATGCAAAGTCTCCCCACAGTTCGATCTTGCAGCACTCGCGAAGAATTGGTCAGCCACATTGATGAAGTTCACGCGGCATTGTGTGCATTCTTACGCGAAGTTCCGGAGAATCTGCTCTTCTCACAGGCGGAACCAGAAGGCTGGACTGTAGCCAAGAATATGAAACATATAGCCAGCACCAATCGCCTCATGAAGCGCTGGATCAGCCTTCCAGTATGGTTCATAAAGTTACGCGGGAAACCCAAACCAGCACTGCGCATTGAAGAAGTTGATGCAACCAATCGACCTAATATTTCAGATTATGGAACATATCCTGAGCCAACCGCTGTTCGTCCGGGGGCCAGAGAGAAGCTGGTAGAACTGATGCTGAATTCTGCGGATGATCTAAAGAAAGCTATTGCAAAGCGCTCAGAAGAAGAGCTGGATCGGTTACCTGGCCCGTTTGGTGGAATGAATCTCCGCACATTCGTTCTATTTGGTCTAAAACACGGTGTGCATCATGCAGGTGTTGCCCGCGCCCGATTGTTACAAAAATAACGTCAGGCGCTTTAGCGCATCTAATCCTGAATTTCGATAGCCAGCTCGTACTCACCATCCAGGACGTCCTTGGCACCTGCAACTGCGATGGCAATAACGTCGCGACGTGTGACCGTAGAAAATTCTATGCTCTGAGGTTCTGGCGGTTTAGTAAAGTCTGGTTGACCAATCCATGTAGGGTGACTAGCTTCACAGCGCTGAAGACCGTACTTTAGAGGTGGAATGTTTCTCCCATCAAAAGAGTATCCATAGATATTGATTCGTTTTCCGTTCTTTGGAGTAACGGTGATCCTTGTAATCGCGCGTTCCGGGATATCGATCCAGTAGAAAACATGATTCCCCTTAAACTCGACGTTACGAATTCCTGGCCAACAAGCTATGTCGCTTCTTTCCGCCCATGATAGATCTTTGATGATTTTGCCCGCTTTCAGTGAACCGTTGATCTTCACAGTCTTGCCAGGAATCGTTTTGATGTATTCGATGCCTGCAATCTCTTTCATTGGCGTGACATCGCTTTTCTTAACTACTTCATTGTAACTGTCGGCATATCCGTCATAGCTAACCAGATAACCCGCGTCCTGAACTTCGACTATAATTGCGGGATAAATCTTTCCCTTCGATTTGACAAGAACTCGATCATTCTCCTGCCATTCCTTTGCTTCAAGGCTAAGCAACGCAAAGCAACTGAGCAGAATAAAAACGCTGATACTTAATCCACGGGTTTGCATAGTGCGCCATTGGCGATGGTTGCTCGAAAGATGTCAACTGATCGCTGCCTGAAGCTTGGCGCGGAACCAACGGATAACCTAACAACCCGAATATTCTCGTTCTGGCTTGATCTCTCTTCTACTTTTCGGAGTTTAAACCCAACCCGAGCTTCTTTGCCAGAGCACTGAGGGTTTCAAGCTCCACATCGCTAAGGACGCTCATTTCAGACTGGAGCGCTTTGAGATAGAGAGGAAACGTTTTTTTGATTAGGGCACGGTTCATCTTAATCCAGGCGCCAAGAACAAGGCC
>JAIOPQ010000043.1 GCA_021413825.1 Spirochaetia bacterium
GAATACGTGTCGCAAGGGCAAAGTGAATTAACCTTTGTTTCTCTTCCTGGAATCTATTATAATCGGGAAAAGACAGAGAAAGACGGTAAAATTTCCGGCAGGAGCACTTTATTCGTGCTGGGATATTATTCATCCGGTACCCTTGAAGATTCGAGCTTGAGCGTACTATTTGGCTTTTACAAGTCACAGGTATCGGATCAGTCCAGCTACCATCAGTTACTCTGGGGCCTGGTTGCAAGTGACGTTAAGAAAGATGAGCGCAGTCGATGGTTGATTCCATTTTACTATCAGTCCTTTGCCAGGGATCCAGGTGTTAGCAATTCTGAAAGCTCGACATTCTATTTGTTTCCCTACTATTCTTCTACGCTGAACGATGAGACTACAATGCACGTTTTCCCTTTACTATTTTCCTGGCGGAGTCCTAACGGTTGGAGCGCCATCATTGCTGGTCTTTATCTGAATTCATCTGCGTCTTACAGTCGCCAGAACTTTCTCTATTTGCTGGATCATTCGCGAAGTGCTGAAACCAATCACTACAGAGCGGGCCTTGGGTCGGTGCATCTAGGCACTGGGCCCGACTTCACCGAGTTTGATTTGTTGTATGGATTCTTGTTCAATGTGCGCTCCATTCCAGGCGATTCACGGTTTGATCTTGACTATGCATTGTATTTGGGAAGTTTTCAGCGAAATCAAACATATCTGCATCATCGTCTACTGCCTGCGTATTGGTACGAATCGGATGTGAGCTCAACTTTATTTGTAACTCCAATCTGGTATTACAAAAATGATCGCCAGAATGATATTTTCAGAACCATGGTTCCAATCATTCCAGTGGTCTGGTATCACAGCGAACAGGGACAGGATTTGTTTCAATTAGGATTACTGGGGACTGCGTGGTATCGCAACTTCGAAGCAAGCGAAAGAAGTGATCGAACCATGCTATTGATGGGAGTCCTGTATAATGAAGTCCAGCGACCAGAGAGAGGCTATCGTTCGCGCGGCAGTTTGTGGGGACTGCTCTGGGATTATGAAACTGAGTCCAATGGATTTTCTAAGTTTTCAATCTTGAAATTCGTGTACAGCCGGACGAGTGATGGGGATGGAGTCAGAACTCGAGTGATGGGAATTTCGATCTAAATGCAAAAAGGGATTCTTTCGCTTTCTGTTTCAGACCTGGCCCGACTAATTTTGGGAATCCGGCTGAGACCGTTACAGGAAGGCCTGCTGGCCTCAGCTGCAGCGCTGTTTGCACTCTTTCCAATTGAGATCGTGAGAATTCTGCGGTCGGGATTCTTCCTGGCAGACGTAATCTTTGCCGCTGAAATTTTCATAGTTACAGCGCTAATTGCCGGACTCGGTTTACAGATCATATTTTTTCTGATTCGATTTTTGAGCAGTCTTCTACTTCGATTCCAGGACATTCTCCCCGGCCTTCTTCCCGGAGTTGCTGTATTTTTCGTATTACAGCCAATGGCCGAAAGTGCAGTAATCACAATATTCCATGCGAACATCCATCCGGGAATTATCTGGGCCGCCACCCTTGTCATTGGTCTCGCAATAGGAACGCCTCTTCTGTTTCTCTTTCCGGATTTGCGCGGCGAAAATAGTCCGCTCGTTCTCTTTGCCGTAATTGCAGCCAGACTCGTAGCGTTTGTATATGAGAGCGGAGCGACCTTCGAGGATGAAGCGTTCTCATTGCTTCGCGTCGTTTGCCTTTCGATGGCCTTCTATTTTTGGCTACAGATTCGAAGGCGATCCTTTCGATCGCCGCACTTTTCGCCGTTCTTCGTCAGCGGAAAACTGCGCTTAACGCTTGGCCTAATTTCAACGCTTCTCTATTCGGGGTTGATTGTTCTCTCGCTGATGCCTGTGGTTCAAGCGGAATTCGTGGTGTTCGTGGTCCTATTCCTCTTGATTGTCTGGCAGATTACTGCGGTATTTATGGTGCGCGCGCTGCACGGAGCTAGAATGATCAGTTCAGGTTTTGTTGGGTTGCTACTGATCACAGCGATTGCCTCTAGCTTCGATCTCTACCTCAGATATCCCGTGGCGGCACCATCGACTTCAGCCCGTTTGTTGAATGTAAATTCCTTTGCCGGACGAGTGATCCTGAATGTCGGTGTCCTCCTGGATCGTGACAACGATGGTAACTCGTCGTGGCCAGGTGGAGATCCAAACGATTTCGATCCTTGTGTCAGGCACGATGGCCTGAATCTTTGCAAGCGCACATCGCAGGTGGATGTAGCCTCGCCACCCAACCAACGCTTCATGTTTATTACATTGGAGGGTTCAAGGAAGAGTTTTCCTGAACTGCCAGCCGGCTATTCGGAGCGTATGATTTTCATGGCTTCAGAACAGGCGGATCAAGCCCTGGCAGCCCTTTTGTTGGGAGTCGATGGATACAGCGTAGTCCATCGTAGACCGGACATTTCCTTGCTCGCAAATATTTCCGAGTACGGATTCAGGACAATCTGTGTCGATTTAAGCAACGCTCAGTTTCTTCATTCAGGCTCGCCGATGGGGCTGGATCATGGATGTCAGGTATTTCTCCGCAATCAAAAGTTCGCTGAGGCTGCCCTTGCAATTGCAAGGTACCAGGAAAAAAAATCGGCCGTGTGGATGCATGGGGATCTGGCGCGATTGGATCCCGCGTTCATTCAGGCCCTGCGGCACCTTGAGAAAGATAAACTGTTCAATCTCTACAAACCTGCGATCATACTCATGGATCCAACGACCCAGACGATCTTGCTACGCACACCCGGTAAGGTTGACGGCCCGCCGTTTGAAAATGGACTACTCCCCGCTTTGTATACTGGCTTAATCCCACCAGCCGATCCCGTGGACATACGTGCAGTTCCGGAAATGCAAGAACCGGCCATGATCAAAATTCTAGGATTAGATCCGCGTCGCTTCTTCTTGAGTATTAAATACAAACGTAAGGAGTCCGGTGACGGATTCTTTAGACAGGCACAGGAGAGCCTGAGCGGTGCTTCCTGGATCTCCGATGCTTTCGAAGCCGTTCAGCAGCGGTGACCCGAGGTTCAACGCTATCACGTTAGGCGATCAGTAATCAGGACCGAGCAACTTCTCGCCCTGGAGAGGTAGCTTTTCGATTCGTATTTCCTACGCGCGGTTTCGCTGACAAAATCAGAGCCCGCGGGTTTTGAAGTATCAATCACAGTATGCCAGGCTAGGCCCCGCTCTGTTCCGGGCAATTCAAACGCCAGATCTTGAAGATACGAGTTAAGGATTACAAACACTTGCTGGTGATGTCCCGGTTCCTGCAACCTGTAGGCGAGGCTATGCGAATGATCGGCCCAGTCTGGTTCCCAGAGTTTGACCCCAGACCAGCGAATAATAGTGTCCCCCTCCTGGACCCAGAGTCTGTGCATTCTAAAAACACCAAGGCTTCTCCGGAAGGCTACGATGGCTCGAGTAAATTCGAATACCTCACGGTTTGTCTGGACTCCTTTCCAGCTAAACCAGGTCCCCTCGTCATCCTGACAATATGCATTGTTATTTCCGTTTTGAGTGCGACCCGCTTCATCGCCCATTTGCATCATAGGTGTGCCCTGGGAAAGAAACAAGACTGTCAGAAAATTCTTAATCTGCTGAATGCGCAGCCTCTCTACGGAAACATCGGTTGTAACGCCTTCCGCACCGCAGTTCCAGCTGAAGTTCTCATCCATTCCGTCGCGATTGTTCTCTCCATTAGCATCATTGTGTTTGTGATTGTAAGAGACCAAGTCTCTCAATGTGAATCCATCGTGACAGGTAAGAAAGTTGATGCTCCGGTCAGGCTCCCAGTCATCGGTAGGAAAGAGGTCTGGGCTTCCGGATATGCGATTGGCCAGCCCTCGGATTGTTCCTGAATCCCCTCTGATAAATCGCCTAACGTCGTCGCGAAAAACCCCATTCCATTCTGCCCAACGATGCCCAACAAATGATCCTACCTGATTTAAACCGGAGGCATCCCAGGCCTCGGCAATGATGCGCGTACCCGCAAGGATAGGATCGGATTCTATTTCCCAAAGAATTGGCGGGCTTCGCAGCGGCTGCCCCCATTCATCCCGGGAAAGAACGGTTGCAAGGTCGAACCTGAAACCATCCACATGCATTTCGGAAACCCAGTAACGCAGTGAGTCCAGTATCATCCTTCGCGCAATAGACTGGTTTGCATTGAAGGTGTTTCCGCATCCGCTGTAGTTTGCGTAGTTTGCGCGATTCTGATCTAGAATGTAATACGCGCGATTTTCAAACCCGCGATATGAAAGAGTGGGGCCCGTGTGGTCTCCTTCTGTAGTATGATTAAAAACGACATCGAGTATTACTTCTATTCCGGCCTTGTGGAGGGCTTTAACCATGTCACGAAATTCGCGGACAGGCGCAAGAGGGTCCTTCGCGGAAGCATAACCGCAATGAGGTGCGAAAAAAGAAATTGGGCTGTAACCCCAGTAGTTTAGTTTACCGGCGGGTGCATCTTGTTCGTCGAATTGCTGAACTGGAAGTAGTTCTACTTCCGTAACGCCTAGCTCTACTAGATGCGGAATCTTCTCTATCAAACCTAAGTAAGTGCCGCACTTTTCCGGTGCGATACCACTGTCAGTATTTCTGGTGAAGCCGCGCGGGTGCAGCTCATAGATAAAAGAATTACGCGAATCGCGGTGCAGGGGCAGATCTCCTTCCCAGTCATACGCACGGGAATCGACTACGACGCTTTTCATGCAGGAATGCGCCGTATCAACTGGACGAGTTGCGGGTCTCCGATCGTAGTTTTTTCCAACGGCTATGGCCTTGCTGTAAGGGTCTACGAGTACCTTTTTGCCATCGAAGCGCAGGCCTGTTTGTGGATCGAAGGGGCCATGAACCCTATAGCCGTATAGTTGACCGTTCTTTAATCCTTCGACCAGGATATGCCAATAGTAGAATGTCCGATTTTGCTGTGGATCTAAGCGGATAACGTCTGTTGGTGTTGGAGATTCAACCGATTCAAAAAGCAATAACTCGATGTAGTAACAGTTTTTCGAGAAAACGCAAAAATTGACACCATCGGCCGTTACCGTCGCGCCCAGCGGGAATGAAAGACCTCTTTTTAAACCTGTTATTCTCATCTTTTCTTTAGGAATCTGGCACGTCTTCGAAACTCAAGACAAAAATGCAGGATCCCCCGGAATGGTGACAACGCAAAAAGGAAGTGCAAATATGTCGGGGCTGTTTGATGCTGGGTGATGGCAGCTTCACAGCAACTAATGGTTCGTTGGATAGATCAGGATGCTCGTCACCGGCTCCGAACTGTTTTCGAAGAATTGGAGACTAGCTTGAAAATCGATGGGATTGGCGTGGTCCTAACTACTGCAGTCCTTGAGCTCGTAGAGAATGCCGTGAAAGCAAATCTCAAACGGGCCTTCTTCATGCGCATGGGTTTCAGTTTCGATGACGCCGCCAGCTATTCTGAGGGCATTCAACAATTTGTTAAATCGTATGGCGACATCCAGCAGGGCCAGTACAGTGAGGCACTCAGCCAGTTGGACTTGCAGGTTTCCGTTCAAGTCGACTACGATGACAATCGACTCCTTGTTTTTGTTGAGAACAATGCCGTTTTACTTTCACAGGAAGAGCGGCGGATTCGCAATCAGTTGGGCGCGGCTATGACTTCAGATAAACTTGCCGAGTTCTATGTTCAGTATGGAGATGAAACAGAAGGTAGCGGGCTAGGGCTTGCGATGATTGTGATTTTGATACGTAACCTTGGTTTTCAAGCGGAGAACTTTCGGGTCTTTCAAAGAGAAGGTAGAACAGTGGCCCGCCTGGAATTTCCCCTTAACGCGGACTACGTTCCGATTCGTGAGAGGTGGAGACGTGATAATCAGGCGTAGTCTGATTTTGCAGCGGACCAAGCTTCACAGAGATAATTGAAAAATCATCCGTCAGGCGATCACCTGAATCCAGGAAACGATAAATAGTCTCTGGATCACCATGGCATTCCTCTACAATCTCCAGGAACCGGTCCGGATCCTCGTTTAGAGTTGGCTGTCCTTTTGAGTCTGAAACGATTACATCGTCGCGCCCATCGGAAGCAGCAATGAGTATATCGTCCCTTTCCAAAATTACTTTGTGAACTTCAATTTGTTGCGGTGCGATTCGCATTCCAATGCGCAGATGAATCGGTTGATTCAAAAACGTTGCGCGGCCGCTGCGGTACAATACCGCCTGGGGATGATCCGCATTTACAGAAAATAGAATTCCAGAATGTTCTTCTATCAGTCCAATGAAAGCCGAGACCATCATGTATCCGTTGAAACTCCTGAAGACTTCGTTTAGATCGGCGTAGCAGGCCTTGAGCCATTCTTCAGGATCAGTCCCCTCCTGGGTGGATGCAATGATGGACTCAAAAACGGCACCAAAGACCAGCGCACCCCCCGCTCCCTGCATGGATTTGCCCATTGCATCTGCGTTAGTCAGGGCCAGGTAATTCTGGCCGCGCAGTCGAATACTCCGGGCAATACAGATATCACCGCCAAGTTGCTCATCCCAACGCATGTAATGAAATTTTTTCTTCTGCGAAACAAAATACTGCGGGGAGAGTCTAGAATCAGATGCTCGGATTCCGCTGAGCGGTTGCAACAGAAGCGACGTTAAGTAATAATCCATATCCTGGGACATCTTAAGTTCATGTACCTGGCCCAGGGATTTTTCAAGTTCGCGCGTACGCTCCAGAACCCGGGATTCCAGATTTGCATACAAATTCGAGTTTTCCAATGAGACCGCAAACTGTGCCGATAGAACGGAAAGAATCTCCAATCGCTCCTCGTTAAAAACGCCAGCCGTTAAGTCGTTCTCTAGATAAATAATTCCGGCGATTTTACCTTTTAGAATAACTGGAGTGCAGAGCACGGAACGAACGGGTCGCTCGTCGGCGCCAATATCAAATCTTTCATCTTTGCTGGCATCAGCAATTACAACATTCTCTCGAGTGCGCATCACATGACGAATCACAGACATGGGAGGAAATGGCGTTGTACCGGATGGTTCATGCATCACATCAATTACGATTGTTACCTCCGTTGTTCCAATGGCGGCTACGCATAAATGGCCATCGTGGTCATGTAGATAGGCAATCTTACGCGCCCCTGCTTGAATCATCATAAGTTCAAGAACGCGTTCTACCAATCTAACCTGGACGATTTCACTTGAAATGGCGATTGCGGTGCGAGTGATTGCGCGCATATCCATTGTTCCCATCGCCTCGGGATCAGGCGTAAGCTTGTCCGACAGGTAAGAGAATTCGTTCTTGAGAATTTCAACTTTTCGGTCAGCGCCCCATTGTTCAAAATAATACAGGGCATCGCGCAGATAGCGCTCTGAAGCCTCGGGCACACCCAATCGCAATGCAAATCGGCCCGCAAGTTCGGACGCAATTGCTCGCGTTAGGCGATCTTCATCTTCAGCTGCAGCTCGGATTGCCTGGCTGTAATGCGTAAGGGCGTCACCACTTTTGGTGGATGACAGATTCTCAGCCAGGAGCAAATGATAGCGTGCCTGAAAATGCATTCCAGGAGTCCTGGCCCACGTAGCATGAGTCTTGATAATTTTATTCAGACGACTCTTATTGTATGCCAGACCCAGATTCTTGAGGCTACAGAGTGCCAGGCCTTCAAAGAACACAGCAGCCGGTCCAATTACGAGAGGCATGGCAGGTTGAATAATAAGTCTCAGGGTCCTGGAGAGTAGAACGGCTTCCTTTGGATTGCGCAAAAGATATGCGTTTCTGATCTTTAGAAAATAGTACCAGCACAGCGTCACGGGATTCCCGGTTTGCATTTGCTGCAAGTGTTGTTCTTCCTTATAAGACGAATCGGAAAAGCTGGAATCGTTGAGTGTTTTGCCGCGCATCTGGCAACTTGCCTGGATGGATAGAATGAAGTCGCCTTCCACATCACGATCGCCCGTGCGCTCGGTGAATCGCATAAAACTTGCTGCCTGGCGATCGCATTCGGCCAGGGAATCCCCGCGCACTCCCGATGCGAAGATCCGATTTGCAAGCGCATATCCAGCGTAGACCAGGTCTCCGGTTTCTAGTCCCGCGCGAAATGCACGCCTGAGATAAACAACATTCTTAGAAATTGGCCCATCCCAATGATTAATGAATGCACCAAATACCACGCCAAGCTTTGAGCGAAGAGCAACATTGTCGAAACGATCGTTCAGTTCCAGGGCAGCCTTTCCAAATTGCGCTGCTTCCGCATACTGCCCGAATGCATCAATTAAGAGAACACCGTAAGTCATGAATGCGTACGCAGAGACTTTGCTATTGCCATGCTTCAATGACATTCCGGTCATTTTCAGAACGATTAAGCCAAAGAGGTTTTGATTGATAAAGAACGCGCACGGCGTAATTGCAAGCAACAAGTCCATTGCGGCTAATAGACGTGGATCGCTCATCTGCGGCTTGTCCAGAATATCCCTGGCCGCCATTCCGTGCCTTATGATCTTAACCCGGGCAACCTCCAGAAGTATGCGGGGAACTGAGGGCGATGCGGGTAGCGCGATGTTGATCATTTTTAAGCCCTGCAAACCAATCTTGATAGCCTCACCATGCCGACCCATGTTTGTATAGAGCACAACTAGCTGTTCGTAGATTCGCACCAGCTCAAGGGTATTTCTTGTTTCTTTGCGGAGAATTGAAAATAGTTCTTCCGCACGCTCGTAGTTCCCGTTTAAGTATTCATTCTCCAGAGCCTCGCGATATACGGCATACGTTAGATCGTATTCTTCGTTCCAGGAGTTTTGTGATAAGAACCGGATGGCAGCCAGGCTGTTTTCCAGTGCGACATCCCAGGAAGCATTCAGTCGTGCAGAATGTGCGGCGCGCAAACTGAAACTGGCCGCTTCATATCGTTCGGAATCGGCTGTGATCAGGCTCTGAGCTTGCACTAGATGTTGCACCAGAATAAAAATAGAATCTGCCTCAGCAAAAGCCGTGGGCTTTAAGAAAGTCGCGGCTGCCAGATGAAGGCGCGCGCGTTCTTCGGAAGTGCTTAGCTGATGACAGGCATGCTGGACTCGATCATGCATGAAGGAATATCCAAGGGTCTGCGAGCCGGCTCCTATGGAACTACTCTTAGCCTCAGCAATCAGCAATCCCTCATTTATGGCCGCAGAAAGGGCCTCTTCAACCGCCTCGCGCTCAAAGCCGGACACTGCCGCGAGAATTTCAAAACTGAACTGATGTCCAAGGCAGCCAGCAGCGGCTAAGACTCCGCGTGTGTTTTCTCCAAGGGCGCCGATTTTCTTGGCCAGGAAATCCGCAAGGTCCACGCCCTGCCCTAATTCGCGCAGGCGCGATTCATTCCACAGCCAGCGCGCCGCACCTTGATCAAAATAGAGTGTCCCTTCATTGTGCAGGGAGTGCAGGAGCTGCGTTACATAGAGTGGATTTCCATCAGTTTGATGATAGATGCTGTCCGTTAATGCAACCGTGCGTTCCTGGGTTAGTAGAAGGCTGTCTGCGATGAGAGCTCCAACGTCATTTCGTCTGAGCGGATTCAGTGTGATCTGGCTAAAAACCTTCTGCTTCCGGAGTTCCTCCAATGTCAGGGAGAAACTAGAAAGACTTTCAAGGCCGGAGTCCCGGCTGGTCAGAAGGATCAGGATTCCTTCGACATCCGTACCCATTGCAAGGGCTTTAATCAAATCCAGCGATGCGGTGTCGGCCCATTGCAAATCATCCAGGAACAAAATGAGCGGACGCTCCTGATTGGAAAAAATGGAAATAAACCCCAGAAAAGCTTCCATGAAACGATTCCGTGATTCCACGGCGCCGAGTTCGGTTACTGGTGGTGTTTGTCCTGTCCAACTTGCAAGCTCGGGAACAACTGAGATTATCAGAGGTAGGTTCGAACCGAGTCGATCTTTCAGTATTTTTACAAGCTCGGGAATCTCACCCGGAATCTCTGCTTCGATTCTTTTTATGAGCGAGCGACATGCTCCAATCCATGCACGGAATGGCGTATGACGTTCAAATTGTTCAAACTTCCCATTTGCGAAAATTGTTGGAGTGAGCGAAAGTGTCTTTTGCAATTCGCCAATCAATGCCGTTTTACCTACACCCGGCGGACCCGAGATCAAAGCGATTCGGATGTTTCCGCCTGAAACTTCTGCAAACGCATTTCTGAGTTGATCCAATTCCCCTTCGCGGCCGTACGATTTTTCGGATACATGCAAGCGCGCAGAAACGTCGCGTAGCCCGGGTTCAAAGTCGGTAACCTCTGCCTTGCGCTCCATCTCAATGAGACAACGATTAATGTCTTCAAGGAGGCCCAGGGCAGATTGGTAACGGTCCTCAGCACTCTTGGCCGTTAACTTTCTTAGAATTTTGCCAAAGACCGGCGGAACATCATTGCGATCTAGCCGGGGAATTTCCCGTGCAATATGATTATGCACCCAGTCCGCTGGCGTAGCGGCATGGAAAGGCTTTCGAGCTGTCAGAAGCTCGTATAGAACAATGCCGATTGAATACAGATCTGCCCTATGATCAACACTGCGATTGAGGCGGCCTGTCTGCTCCGGCGCCATGTAAGCGTAGTTGTGAAGAGACGTACTCTTTTCAACCTCGCGATTCAAACGCGAGAGGCGCGAGGCACCCGTTAAATCAAGGAACGTGCATTTGCGCACGGACTCGTCGTATAGAACACTGGACGGATTGATGGAACGATGGACTACACTTGCATTGTGTAGGTCTGCAACCGCCTGCGTAATCGCGCCAGCTATGCGCAGGAATCGAACTGGTGCCAGCGGCGCGACTGTGAATGCTGTTAAGAGCACACCTTGCGGTTTAGAAAAAATGAGGATACTCCCGCGACGATCGGATCTGGCTTCGATGAAACGCGGGAGGCAGTCTAGATGTAGCGTTCTAAAAAACTGTTGCTCGACATTCATCCGTCTCAGTTCAGCGGGGCCCGGGTACTCCTGGCGCGGCTGCTTAATCAGAACGGGGGCGCGTGTTTCCACGAGGAATCCTTCCTGGATAACTGCGTTTTCCAGCTCCGCAAATACGGAACCGAGGATAATGCCGTCGAGATTCAGGTGTTAGCTCCTCGCCAAGCATCTTAGCGAGGGCTGTGGATTCACAAGCTGTTTTCAACAGCTCCGGGAGATTCTTTGGCCATGCGAACCCCGCAAACGGGACAGGTTCGATTCAGTTAGCAGGCTGAGGCGATGGCGAGGAAACTATCAGCCTTCAAAGAGGCGCCGCCAATCAGACCACCGTCAATGTCTGCGAGTGAAAGCAATGATTTTGCATTTTCCGGTTTCATGCTGCCACCGTAAAGAATACGCATTCCATCCGCAACGGAGGCATCGTACATGTCCTTGACAAGTTTACGGATCATTGCATGGACTTCCTGAGCCTGCTCTGGGGTTGCGTTGCGGCCGGTTCCAATTGCCCAGACTGGTTCGTACGCAATTACGCAGACCGCTGCATCTTGCTTGCTAATTCCTTCGAACGCTTTCTTTGTTTGATTTGAAACAATGTCCATGGTTTGATTTGCATCGCGTTGGGCTAATGTCTCGCCCACGCAGATGATCGGAATTAGTTTTCCCTTGAGTGCAGTTTTGGTCTTTCTATTTACGGTCTCATCTGTTTCATTGAAATACGTGCGCTGCTCTGAATGTCCAATGATGACATAATCCGCACCCGCATCTTTGATCATGTCCCAGGAGATTTTTCCTGTAAACGCGCCCTGCTCTTCCCAGTGCAAATCTTGAGCACCAACTTTCACAGCAGTTCCTTTCAGCGCTTCTGCAACGCTGTTCAGCGAAGTGTAGGTAGGGCAAACCAGTAATTCTACTCCAGAATGTGCGCCGGCTGCGGCAGCAATTTCGCGCGCAAGCGCCTGGGATTCACCCAATTTCTTAAACATTTTCCAATTTCCAGCAATCAGCTTCTTTCTCATGGGGCACATCCCCACACCCCGGTCGGGTCCGGGGAGATTTTTTTTTACCGAATTTGAAAAAACGCTGATTGATACAGAGAAGTGGTCGATAGTACAATCAGGCGGAACCGGCAAGGATGCAACTACCGCTCATACAGATCTGCACGGAGGCAGACGAATGTTACACGAATACGAAGACATGTCCCAGGACTACAAGTCCGCGCTCTTTCTGGAGCGCCCAAAACTAATTCAAACTGTTAAGAGCGATACACTTCTGCCAGAAAATGGTCTGCGTGCTCGTTCACTCTTAAGCGACAATCAGTTTGCCCGCATGCAGCAGATCCGTCACCGAACGCTTGGAAAAGTTATCCAGCGTTTCGAAAACGACTAGGCCTCTGAAAACCAAACCGGATCGGCGCTTGCGTCGATCCGAGTCTTTCTCATAAACGGGCCAGGTTTGATTCAGAAACTTTTCCGAGCACTCTGCGCGCCTGTGCCCACTCTTCCTCACCAAGCATCTTCAACATTTGATTCTGTGCCTCTTCCCAGATAGGCATTGCTTTTTTTAGAATTTTTTCACCGGCAGACGTGAGTTCTACGAGATGCTTTCTTTTATCATTACAATTGACCGGGCAAACAAGCCCATCGCGCTCAAGCAGCGAAAGATTCCGTGTAAGAGTTGTGCGCTCCATGGAAGTTTGTTCTGCAAGCTCGCTCATTGAGCACTGATTGTAAAAGCCAAGAGCAATGAGCACGCTTAACTGAACGGAGGTTATTCCTACGGGTCGCAGTGCTGTATCAAAGAAGCGGGCAGACAATCGCGACGCTCGCTTCAGGTTGAAGTTTACGCACGAAATGCCAGCCCGTTTCAAAGTTCGTTTAAGGGAATCATCCATCATGGCTTTTCAAGATACAGTGCTCCGGCAACTCCACCATGTGCGCAAGCAGTAAGCAGCACATCTTTTGCGCCAGCCTTAATGTCCATCGCGCCATTCGCAACCAGGCGTATTCCGGTTGCACCAAATGGATGGCCGACTGCAATTGATCCTCCGTTTGGATTGATCTTCTTTTTGTCAAATGCTGCTTCCCATTCAAATCCAGTACGTTTCTTGATTTCTTCGAGCGCACCGATTGCGGTGGCCGCGAACGCCTCGTGGATTTCGATTGTATCGATTTCCTGGATCTGTTTTCCAATATCTTTCAGCAATCCCATTGTGGCTTCCGCCTGACCCAGTCCCATCTGATTTGGATGTACGCCTTCCATGCGCCATCCTTTCAGAATCGCAACTACTTCGAGGCCCAGTTCCTTTGCTTTCTCCGGTGTTGTAACGATCACTCCAGCTGCCCCGTCTGACCTTGGACTGGCATTGAAAATGCTAACTGTTGGTTCAGCGGTCTTCTTCAAATCAGAGCTGTATTTTTGCTTGAATGCTTCAAACTTGAGTTCTGGATTGTCAAACAACAGCATTGCTCTTCCCATGCGTGAAGGATTCTCAACGAGCCCCTTGCGTAAGAGAACCGCCTCATCGGCCTTCAGTTCTTCGCCGTCAGTAGTCTTAACGGGAATCAGGTAGTCATTGTAGAGTCCTGCATTGGTCGCATCGTAGGCGCGCTTGAAGCTTTCAAATGCAACCTTGTCATTTACTTCACGACTGAGGCCGTAGTTCTGCGAAAGTAACTCTGCTGTGACTGACATTCCATATCCAGTTTCTCCATCGCCGAGCCCGTCCTCTAGAGTATCGCGCAATTCAACGCCTTCCGGAAGATTGTCAGGTAACAGTGATTTCAGTTTATCGAGCGTCGCAGTCTTCTTATCGAGGCGAGCATTCTTGATTACCATTGGCATAGACGTCTGTGATTCCTCCCCAAGAACCAGGAAGAGCTGACCTTCACCGATTGCAATGCGCCGGGCCGCTTCCACCACGGCTTCCATTCCTGAAACGCAGTTATTCGCCAGGGTGATCGCAGGAATTCTATCCGGCAAACCAATCAGATTGCTGATCACGCGCGCAGCGTTTGGAGCTGAGCTAAAGGCTTCGCCCACAATTACTCCATCGATCTGGTCGAGCGGGAGTTTGGTTCGGTTCAGAATATCTTTAGCCACAATCATGCCAAGCTGATGGCCTGAATAGGCTCCCAGGGCTTTGCCGATCTGTGCGAATGGGGTTCGCCTTGGTGCAACGATTGCGATTGGTTGATTCAGTTTCATATAAACCTCCAGCGGAATCAGGAGCAAGTTCTTGTTATTCCGTGTAGTTACACATAAAATAAGTGTAGCTACACTTACCACAACTTTTCCAAGAACTCCGCAAAACCGTGGCTCCGCCTCGGCGTTTCTGGCTAGAACAGGCGGTATTCACTCGATTCTGCGGTTCCAGCAGGGATGGGTAACCCGGCCACTTCGTTCAGGAATTCGCGAAGGCTAAGTATTCTGGACTGATATGTGGGGGGAAACGATGCCTTATATTTTTCAGGAACGACCAGGATTACCCCGCGTCGCTCCATTTCTTCCATTTGATTGGAAGAAATTCCCTGTTGCAAAGTAAACAGATGCTTTCTCTCAATACGATCGGCTTCACTCAGAATCTGTCGCCATCGATCTTTGCACGTTGTTTTCACCGCGAGCATTCGGAGATGTGCCGCGGGAAACGATGGATCTTGATATTGGGCTGAACCGGGAAAAAGGAAGTCAGGTCGTTTGTTTTCTTCTGTGATCTCTTGTGCAGAGAATCTGAGCCCGCGCCATTTGAAGATTTCGCTCAGATGATTTTCAAGCGAATAGCCTGCACGTGATTTTCTTCGATTGAGAATACTCAATGCCTTTTGAACAAAGTCGTCCACTGATTCAAACGAAAGAGAATCCTTATAACGATGATTCTCAATAAATCGGAATAACCTGAGTTCGCTCTCAACCCAACGCAATAGCAATGAATCGAGATCGATGCCGCGTTCCAGCCGTGCCGGATCGCTTCCATGAACAAGCTTTGGCTTAACTTCATCGCGCGCCTGCGCACTAATGAGGTCAGAGGGGGGAAACTCACCTGCAAACGTCTTAATCCAGGTGGCAAGCCTCGGCTCAAGCGTTGCTTCATCTACATGATGTGGGCTCTGCACGGCGCCGGAATCTTCCGGTGTGAGGCCGAATGCTGCAAAAAAATCCTCAATCTCCAAGTCAGCAGAAAGAATGAAACCTTCGAAATGCTCCAGGCTTCGCTTAGAAAGGATAAGCACGTCACCAGCGTTATTATCATTCAGAAACTGAAAGCCGTTTGTAAGCCTGTATTCCGAACGCGTTCCCTTTCCATACCACACAAATCGGCTCTCTGTTTCAAGACCCATGTTCCATTTGATTTTTATCCAGGAATGTTGGTTGGTCTCCTTCACTCCCGGTTCAGAAAAGAACAATCTCCAGGAATCCCTGGGCATATAGAATCCGGCTTGATGCGAACCGGTCGCCCCGACTTCGTTTGCAGAAATATATTTAAAGAAGAAACCCTGCGAGGCGGCACAGCTTGCAATCGGGTGAAGAAAGACAGGTTCGCTCAACGCCCGACTCCGTTTCTATTCAAAACAGCAATCAGGCTGGACGCGACCGCTTCAACTACGGGCAACACGACTGAGTTTCCAAACTGCTTATAAGCCTGTGTATCTGAGACCGGAATCTGAAACGAATCCGGAAAACCCATCAAGCGTGCGCATTCCCTGGGTGTGAGTCTCCTGGGGTTGCCCGCTTGTTTTAGCAGAATTTCCGCGCCATCCTTGTAATATCTCGCACTCAGAGTGCGGGTAACAGACGTACCGTCTACGAGCCCGAATCCAAAGCCATTCCCCTTTGCTCTATGCTTCTTTGCATAGTCCTGATGCCATTGCCAGAGATGATCAGATAGCGTATAACGTTTGTCCACGGCGGCGGATTCCAATATAGTCGAGAGCGTGGGTGATTTTGCAGGCAATTCCGGAAATTCAAAGGCCGGATTGGGAATGCGATTCCGATCAAAACCAATCAGAAATATCCGTTCCCGATGTTGTGGCACAAAAGCTTTTGCATCTATGATCTTGTAGAAGAGTATGTAACCAAGTTCTTCGAATGTGTCACGAATCACCTGGAAGGTGTTGCCTTTATCATGAGATACCAGGTTCTTAACGTTCTCCAGCAAGAAGGCTATTGGACGTTTTGTTTCCAGAATTTCTGCTACGCGAAAGAATAGAGTCCCCTGGGTTTTATCTCGAAAGCCATGCAATCGACCCAGACTATTCTTCTTGGATACTCCAGCCAGGGAGAATGGCTGACATGGAAATCCGCCGGCAAGTATATCGTGAGCCGGAATAGACGCGATATCAACGGTTTGAATATCGCCAGCCGGGGTTTCGCCGTGATTTGCGGAATAGGTCTTTCTACAAAATGCATCAATCTCGGATGAGAAAACGCAGTGGGCTCCCTGGCGTGCCAGTGCCATTCGGATGCCACCGATTCCAGCGAACAGATCTATAAATCTAATTGCCATGCTATCTCAGAAAATCAATCCTTGATCGCCGCAATCCTGGCCAGGAGAAAAGTTCGATCTTGAATTGGTTTTCCGTGTCCGCTGACAACAGTAGTGAAAGGAAGCCCCAGAGCTTTCTGCAAAGTCTGGCGATATTCCTTGCCGGAGATTGGATCGAGAAAGTAGGCCGGATCTGAAATTGCATCGCCTCCATATAGAATTTTCTCTTCTGGAAAATATACAAACAGATTGTCTTCAGTTGATGCAGGTCCAGGAAAAAAAATTTTCACAGCGCCTCCCATAAGTGTGAGCTCGGTCTCAAAAAGCTTCTCACTTTCCGGTAGTTGCTTTTTCCTCCACGTGCCAAAACTCATCATTTCATTTTGCATTTCTTCCCACTTGTTGCGCATGAGTTTCTGGGTTCGTGTTGAAATCATAACTGGCACACGTTCACGCGTAAAGGCATTCAGTCCCCCGGTGTGATGTAGCTTGTAACTTACTGGAACTACAGCATTGAACTCAACCAACGTCCGTGCTGCAGCGAACCACAGGATTTGCTTTGCCGATTTGTCGCTCCACCCGGCGTTGACGAAGACAGCTCCTGAGTCGTTTAGGTACATGACGGAATTCGTTTTCCAGTAATTGGTATCCTCAACAAGGTATACGCTTCCGCGAATTTGGGAAATCTTGACGACTGCATCATCCAGATCACGCGGCTCCTTGACTGTAAGGGAACAACTGCTTAACAGAATAATCATTGCAGCCGGCGCGAGACAACGGAGTATCAGCATGCAATGGACCAGATTACGATTCGAATGCCGGACGATTTTCATCTGCATGTCCGCGATGGTGCCATGCTTGAAGGTGTCATACATCATACCGTTGCCAGATTCGCGCGCGCAATCATCATGCCAAACCTGAAACCACCTGTAGTCACCGTTTCTGACGCGGCTCTCTATAGAGAAAGAATCCAGAAGGTGGCCGGCAATGCTTTTGAGCCATTGATGACCCTGTATCTCACAGATCAAACTAACCCACAGACCATTGAGGCCGCAAAGAAATCGGGATTCATTCATGGAGTGAAGCTTTATCCATCCGGCGCCACAACTAATTCCGATGCCGGCGTGCGTGAACTTGCCGGAATGGATTCCGTTTTTCGTGCGATGGAGGAAGTTGATCTGCCACTATTGATTCATGCAGAAGTGACTGATCCCTCTATTGATATATTTGCGAGGGAGACTGTTTTTCTAGATCGCTTCTTACGGAAGCTTCCTGAGAAATTTCCGCGCCTGCGAATTGTGTTTGAACACATTACAACTGCCGCCGGTGCAGAATTCGTGACGGGCGCTCCGCCAACGGTTGCAGCTACAATCACACCGCATCATTTGCTTCTCAATCGAAATGCGCTATTTGTCGGCGGAATTCGCCCGCATAACTATTGTTTGCCGGTGTTAAAAAAGGAAACGGATCGTTTGGCACTCATGGAGGCCGCAACCTCCGGAAATCCAAGATTCTTTGCCGGAACGGACAGCGCGCCGCATGAAAAATCAACCAAAGAGAATGCATGCGGATGCGCCGGAATCTATAATGCCCACGCAGCGGTTGAGCTTTATGCAGAAGCGTTTGATTCAATGGGTGCGCTCGACAAGCTCGAGGGTTTCATGAGCGAGTCTGGGGCTAGATTTTATGGACTTCCACTTAACAATAGAAAGTTAAAGCTGATTCGTAAGAATCAGATTATTCCGGCAGCTTACAATTTCGCGGGATTATCTGTGGTTCCAATGCGTAGCGGAGAAACAATATCCTGGAGTATCGAAGATGCTTTCGAATAACGTTCAAGCAACCACACGCGTTTCAGACCTGGATACGCAACGTCACGTTACAAGTCGCACGTACGAAAGTTTCTGCCTTGAGGGACGGCATGCGCTTCTGACGGAGCATGGTTTTGGTATTCCAAAGCTTTTGGAAGACGGTATAACAATTCGCCCGACACATTGTTATGTTCGGTTTATGCAACAACAAATGGCCGGTGCAACACTTAACGTTAAAACCCATGCCTATCCAAAGAAAGATGGTTCGATTGCCTGGGAACAGCGCGTAGAACAAATGGACGGCAAGGTTGTCTGCGAACTCGAACTGCGTACCGAGATTTCCAAAAACGGCAAAGGCATCTCTATTCTGCCAGTGACCAAGAAGTCGTTTAAACCACAATATAGAGAGCTTGATCCATTCACAGGCACCTGCACAAGAATCCCAAATGAATACAATTCCTTGTACTGTGAGCGGGATATTTTTGGCAGTTATGGACCGGCGCAACTCTGGAAAGTTTTTGAGGAAGGCCGCTGGATGTTTTCTGCGGTTGCTGGCCTGACTCTCGAACGATTTGTGGAAATGGACACTACATGCTTTTATATGGGCGGAGTCTTTAACTTCTATGAGCCGATTCCTGCCGGAAAGAAGCTCCGCGTGGAAACCTGGATTGAAAGCATAGAAAAGATACGATTCTATTTTCGGCAGGACGTATACTCGGAAGATCGGTTGCTCATGTCTTTGCGTGACGAGCAGCTAATCGTATCGGTGAAGCAGGCAAGGCCTAGAAAAGCACCACCCGAGTTTCTGGCCATAATTGAGAAGTACGTTGAAAAGAACGGTTAACGCACCGCATCGTCAAATACATCTCTGTATTCTTCACGGCTAAGCCCGCTGCTTTTCCAACCATTTTCAAATCGTTCGCGACGGGTGATGTACTCATTTGTGAGAGGAATTTCAATGCGTGCTGTAGTTTCGTTGTAGCTCGGGTTTGAATATAGAGTGAACTGATGTTTGTCTATTCCGCTCTGGTTCAGCAGAATTCCGACTAACGTTAAACCCATTCCGGCACCTTCTGTGTCGTCACCATGCTCCAGGTAGAAATCGAATAGGTTGGCATAGGAAACTGCTTTCTTAAATTTTTCGCGGATGCGTTCTTCTTCCTGCGGGATTAACTGCGTGTTGTTCTTAATCTTGATGTTGAGTACATCCGGCGAATAATAAAACGTTACGGTTACTGTGAATTTGTACTCGCGAAATAATTCTTTGTATTTGCGAATGTTGGCCTCTTTTAGTTCATCCTTGAACTTCAACATCCCTTCATGATAGTTGTCCGGATTGTTCAGATCCAGGCCGATCTTTGTAAACAGCACGCGCTTAAGGTTGGATTTAGTTGCATTGATCACTAGTTCCTTGGTGGAAGTATAGACAATGTCAATGAGATCACCGCGATTGAACTTATTGAGAATTGCACTGGTGACCAGGTTCAGAACTTTTTCGCCGTAGTCGCTTAGATAGTAGGTTTGAACAGAAAGGACCTTATTGCCTGCGAGCGCTTCATCAACGATCTGGTGAACCTCTTCAAGGGACTTTCCTGAGATAATATTCATAGGGGCCGGACGGTTGGGCAAGACTTCGTAATGTACCTTATTGTCGTCTAGCTCAAAGCCGGGCAATATTACAAATTGCCAGTAAAAAAAGCTGATGAAAGTCAGATATTGTCCCTGAATCCTGGAAAGATGTGGGCAAACGCGTATGCCCAGGGAGCCATTAGGAAAATGCGGTGTGCAGGCGAGATAGGCCTGTATCCCCTAAATAGGTTATCTTTTTGGATCGAACCCACTTACGCCTACCGGAAGTAATTGCTGCCCTGTCCCTTGCAACTGACCTGGCCAATGATAATCCGCCAGAAACGACCCTCAGGATCTGCTATGTCGCCCTTGCAACAGCCCGGTCAATGGGGTTGCGGTCCACAGACCTGGCTGATCTTTATTACGGAGCGCTGCTCCGGTTCATTGGTTGCACAGCATATGCGCACGAGGAATCGAACGTTCTGGGTGATGATCTTGTGGCAAGGCACGTTCTGGCCAAAACTGACGTGACACGACCTTCGCAAATGCTCCGCGCAGTGCTCCGTGGAAAAGGGAAACCTAAGGTTTCCATCCTCTGGAATTTCCTAATTCAATCCCGCTCAATGTTCTCTAATTTTACATCTGCTAACTGCGAAGTCGCCTGTATGCTTGGAGCGAAGATTGGGATGCCTGAAGGCGTTCTGCGCGTTCTGGCGCAAGTGCACGAGCGTTGGGATGGCCGCGGTGGTCCTGCAAAAATTCGCGGCGATGCCCTTTCGTCTGCGGTGCGAATTCTGCATGTGGCAAACACGGTAGAGATTGTTCGAAATGCCGCAGGCATTGACGCGGCATGTGATGTGATTCGAGAGCGCACGGCGGGGCAATTTGATCCTGATGTTTGCCGTGCCTTCTTAAAAATTGGCCCGGACCTGCTTCACGGGATGGAAACTATTTCAGTCTGGGACGAAGTTATCCGTCAAGCTCCGCGCAGCGAGAGTTCACCCGGTTCCGGACGACTACGTCAAATCGCAGAAGCATTTGGCAGTTTTGTTGATTTGAAATCTATCTACACGGCAGGCAGATCCAAAGCTGTCAGTCATATCGTTGAAAATGCAGCGCGTAGGATGGGGCTAAAAGACGTAGATGACCTGATTATAGCGAGTTTGCTTGCTGATATTGGAATGGTAAGCGTTCCCAACAACATAATTGAGAAACCGGGAAAACTCAATACATCGGAATGGGAACGTGTAAGATTACACACGTATTATACGGAACGCATCCTGGTTCGCTCTCCCGCTCTAGCAACGATAGCCAGCATTGCGTCCAGCCATCAGGAAAGGCTCGATGGTTCTGGATATCACCGCGGATCCATCGGGAATGCAATTCCCCTTGGAGCCAGGTTGATTGCTGCTGCTGATACGTATCATGCATTGGTTCAGCGAAGATCCTACAGATCGGCCTATTCACCCACGGAGGCAGCGCATATCTTACAACGGGACGTCACTGCAGGCAGGATCGATCGGACATGTGCGGATGCAGTTCTAGACGTTGTGGGCAATCCAAACGATTCTCGAAAATGGCAAGAAGACGTTGGCCCAGCCAGCCCCAGGCGTATAAACTCCCCGTCGTCTTCGGCCTTGAGCCCGCGTGAAGTTGAGGTCCTCCGTCTCCTGGCCCGCGGATCTTCCAATAAAGAGATTGGTTTGGCCCTGGATATTTCGCACCGAACCGTTCAACACCACGTGGAACATATTTATAATAAGATTACCGTTTCTACGCGAGCCGCCGCTACCCTGTATGCGGTCGAGAATGGCATACTCACAGATTGAAGTCGCGTTTCTGATGGGCTAAATGGCCGATGCGCTGAAGTCCCGGATCGTCTATAATTTCTCTAATTCAGGAGGATACAATGATTCGATTTATTCCAGCGCTCATACTCGGGCTCGTGCTCTTACAATGTAGTACGCCAGGCCAGGGCCGATTCGAACCACAGGGTTCAGCGCGAATTTCAAAAAGCAAAACAGTGGTATTTGTCCACGGCATGTTCATGACACCAGCGAGTTGGGCTGACTGGCAGAAATATTTTGAGGCAAAGGGCTATAAGACGCTTGCGCCTGCGTGGCCGCTTCATGAAGGAAAGCCTGCAGATCTCCGGGCGGCGCATCCAAATCCAGAGCTCGCCAGGTTGAAATTGGACGATGTGGTGGAAAGCTACAGGAAGGTAATCCGCGAACAAAAAGAGAAACCCATTCTAATAGGTCATTCGATGGGAGGACTTGTAGTACAATTGCTAATGCAGGAAGGATTGGGCGCTGCAGGAATTGCGATCGATTCAGCCCCGCCGCAGGGTTTGATCTCGCTGAAGTTCTCTTTTCTGAAAAGCAATTGGGGAGTCATCAGCCCATTTGCAAACAAGGAAGAACCGTTGTTGCTTACACCCGAACAATTCAATTATGCATTTGTGAATACTCAGCCAGAGGCGGAACAAAAAGCCGTCTATGATTCTTTTGTAGTACCCGAATCGAGACTGGTTGGAAATGGGCCGACTACGGATGTGGCAAAGATTGATTTTTCAAAACCAAGGCCGCCTTTATTGATCATTGCCGGCGAGGAAGATCATATTGTGCCTGCTTCATTGAACTATTCAAACTTTCAGAAATACGAACCATCCCCTTCGCGCACAGAGTTCCGTCTGTTCAAGGCAAGAACGCACTGGATTGCAGGCCAAAAGGGTTGGGAAGAAGTGGCAGACTTTGTCCTGGATTGGATCAATCGCAACTAACGTTCAGGTCAATTCCGGCGGATGGAAGATGGAGACCCGGGTATTGCAGCAGATTCCTACCTGGGTTTCCTATTCTCTTTCATGATGCGATCGAATATTCCGTTGCTATCAAAATGGAGTTTCTGCGCCTCATCCCAGGATTCACTGACTTCTTCCAATCTGAACAATTGAATGGATTTGAAGGTGGCAGCGTGCTTGGCCAATATTTTGGAATTGTACGGTCTGTAATAGTGTTTTGCAATTAGATTTTGTGCTTCATCTGAGTACAGATACGTCAGGTATTCTTCTGCGATTGCTCTATGTTGATTTCTGTCTACATTCTTATCTACAAGTGCAACAGGCGGTTCAGCCAGAATGCTGATCGATGGATAGACAATTTCGAATGCATTGGGCTCTTCTTTAAGCGCAAGGAAAGCCTCATTCTCCCAGGCAAGAAGCACATCGCCCATGCCGCGTTCCACAAATGTTGTAAGAGATGCCCGAGCACCAGAATCCAGAATTGGAACATTCGCGTACATTTGTTTCACAAACGCTTCTGATTTAGCTTTGTCTTTGGATCGTAAATACTCCTGACCCCATGCTGCCATGTACGCCCAACGCGCGGCGCCACTTGTTTTGGGATTGGGAGCAATGATGCTGACATCAGGCCGGATGAGATCAGCCCATTGGAGAATTTTCTTTTGGTTTTTAGCCCGCACAAGGAACACGATGGTTGATGTATATGGAGCACTGTTTCCAGGGAGTCTAGTACGCCATTTTGAATCGATCAAACCATGTCTTGCGATTGAATCGATGTCATAGGCCAGAGCCAGGGTTACAACATCGGCTTCAAGACCTTCGATGACTGAGCGCGCTTGCTTTCCTGATCCACCATGCGATTGGTTAATTGAAATGCTCTGGCCGGTTTTGGTCTTCCAATGATTATCGAATAACGTTGCATAGTCGCGATACAGTTCTCGCGTAGGATCATACGATACGTTCAGAATTGTGGGCCCGCGATTACCCCCACATGACAGGAGTATCAAAGCAAGGAGTAGATAAGTACGCACAAGGAAATACAATTTGTCCGTCTGAAATGTCGATCAGAAAACCGGAACGAAACTCTCGCGCTAGGGCCCGTGCACACGGGCGACCAGGAGCGTGATGTCGTCATGTTGCGGTGCTGTTCGAGTGAAAGCCCGTATGTCTGATAACAATGCATCGCGTACCTCGGAAGCTGGCCCGGCCCCATAGGTTTTGATTGCTTCCTTGAGCCGATGTACCCCGTAGAACTCGCCTTCCGGATTTGCCGCCTCGGAAATCCCATCGGAATAAAAATAGATCATTTCGCCCCGCGACAGATCAACCGTGATCTCGTTGAGCATCTTGCCGATAATGCTTGAGTTTGAAACACCAAGCATGAAGCCTGAAGGCTTGATTTCCCGAAGTTCGCGTGTTTCCGGGTTCCAGAGAATCGGGAGCTCATGTCCGCAACGTGCCACAACCATTTTTAGGTGCTGTGGATCGAGGAGCACTAGAACCGCTGTTGCAAAGGCCGAAACCTCGTGGTCCTGAATGCGTCTGGCCATTACATCGTTCAGCATGAGCAGAAGGTTTCTGGGTGAACGATCCTCCGTTGTTTGAAGAATTGTTCTAAGCGAACTCATAATCCCGCTCATATAAAGGGCTGCCGGGATTCCTTTTCCAGAAACGTCGCCAGTAAAAAGCCACATTTGGCCATCTTCTGTTTCGATTACATCGTAGAAATCGCCTCCGACTGAGAGGGCCTGTAGATTAATCGCAGCAACCTCGACGTCGTTTCTTTCCGGCAGGCTCTGCGGAAGCATTTGTTGTTGGATGCGTGTGGCAATGTCAAGTTCGCGACGAAGAAGTGCATTTTCGTGTCTCACTCGCAAGTTCTGTTTATAGTTACGAATCTGAATGCTTCCCGCGATACCACCGTACACAATCGTATAGATGACTCCGCTTGTGAAGACTGGCAAGAGCGAATAACGGTAAAACGCAAGAACCCAGAATCCAATGAGAAAGAGGAATATTGCAAGCGCACTAAAATGAAAGACCCGGTTTCTCTGAAAGCAAACGGCGAAGGCGAGAATTGAAAATGCAGCAACCAAAAACAGAACTACCCTGCCGGTTCTCCAGTAGTCCAGAAAATTGCCGGTTAGAAATGCATTGAGCAAGGCTGCGTGAATTGCGACCAGCGGTACATCGTTTTCAAGGGGAGTCGCTCCGGCATCAGCGATTCCAGTACTCACGTCGCCAACCAGCACAAACCTGCTTTCAAAGAAATTGATCAGGTTTCCTCGCTTCGATTCGTCTGCGTAGTATTCCATGAGCCGTTGCATGGACATTTTTTCGAAATCTCTGGACCAGTATCCGGTGAATGGAATGAGAGCACGTCCGGCTTGGTCGATTGGAATTATTACATCGTCATTCAAGACGGAGCTTGCGCCTTTTTTTACGCGAATAAAACTACCCCACTGAATTTCGAGGGCGCTTTCGTCCAGGCCAGCATAGTCAAGAAACCCGGCAAGGGCCAGGGCCGGAACATATCCGTCGCCGCGTTTGATTAGCATGTAAAAACGCCTGTAAACTCCATCTCGGTCCGATGGTGCGCTTACATGACCAGTGCCCCGCGCGGCCTTCAGGAGTTCCGGGAGCTGACCTGTTTCGCGCGTAACTTCAGGTGCCCCGGTTTCTTCGCTGATAAATGGGCCGGAGCGATCTTGCGTAACGGATCGCTTGCGTAGTGCGAATCCAGTCGGCAAGAAAACGTGACCATTTTTTGCGATAGAAGCTTTGAAACGTTGATCCGCTTCCGGCGAGGACGGTCTGGCGAAGATCAAATCGTATATAATTGCCTGAACCCCAAGCTCGGACAGTATATCATTGGCCTGCGCTAGCCTTGTGCGATTCAGCTGGCTTTCATTGAAAGCCTCGTACGTTTTATCTGTAACAGTTAAATAACAAATTCGCGGGGAGGACGGCGGGCTCAAACCGTTGTTCGCGGAAAATCTGTGCAGCGCATCCGCTGCACGGTAGTCGGTTTGATGCCATGTTCCCCAGATTGCAAGAATTAGCAATCCGAGGATGCTGAAACATGCTGCAATAACAAAGGAAGGAACTAAATCGCTCTCAGTTTTGAACATCGAGATGGAATCTAGCGGCGATGATCCCACTTCCTGAATATTTGGGTAGCTGTCTTGCGAACACTGAAGCTCCAATAGAACGCACGTTAGCCGCGATTGGTGTTGGCTTTCCGGCTGCGTCGTTTATCCGAGCCTTCTCTCTGAGTTTTTCTTCGATTTTTCTCCAGTCATCCGCAGAAGTTCCGTTTTGTAGCGGAGCCAGTTCTGCGATCATCTGCTTTGAAATAATAAATGTAACCTCAACCGGTCCGGTACCGGCCGGAGCCCATCCCTGCTCAAGCGAGGGGAACGCTTCCGCTTCTCCCTTGTACGCTTTCTCTCTGCCTGCATTGATTAGCCTCGATTTCCCGGCCGCTGTCAATATCACATATTGATAGCTATCCTGCGCTGCCATAGTGTAGGCAAATACACGCTCGTTTAGTTTGATTGTGTCTCTGGCCTTTGCGCGGCGATTTCCCTGGCCACGAATTTCAAGACCCAGTTGGGCTGAGATTTCCGGTTCATCCGCCAGCAAGGGCAGAGTAGTAACGAGTAGAAGTACAAGGCCGAGTTGTCTTTTCATGTTCTCACCTGTGATCGGTTACGCCCCGGTCACTGTTTTCGAAGAATGCGATTATACTTTTCACTTCTTCAGTATTGTCTTGCTTTTTTAGAGTCTCGATGGCCTGCCGAATGTTCATTCCTGAGTGAAAAATTGTTTTGTATGCCTGCTTGATCGCCTCGCGTTTTGGCGGAGTAAAGCCACCGCGTTTGAGTCCAATGCTGTTAATTCCAATTAATGTAGCCGGATTTCCATCTGCTGTGGCAAAGTGAGGCACATCCTTAACAACTTTGGCGCACCCGGCCACCATTGCATAATCGCCCACGTTACAGAACTGATGCACAGCCACGAGACCAGAGATAAAGGAGTAATTGCCTACATTGACATGCCCCGCCAGGACAGAACCGTGCGTGAAAATGTTATGGTTTCCAATGATGCAATCATGGCCCACATGAAAGTTGCCCATGAAGTAGTTGTTGTCGCCGATGGTGGTCGGGGTTTCAGCTTTGCTCCCCCGGTGAATGTTTGAGCCCTCTTTGAATACGTTATTGTCCCCGATCTTTACGTACGCTGGAGTGCTGCGGTCAAAACCAAGATCCTGCGGCTCGCAGCCAATAATCGCTCCGTGATGGAAGCGATTGTTCTTACCTATCACTGTTCGGGCGTGAATGCGCACCGTGCTTTCCACAGAGCAGCCTTCGCCCATCACGACGTTTGCATCTATGATGCAGAAGGGCCCAACTTCGATGCTTTCGTGTAATTTGGCCGAGGGATCTATGATGGCGCTTGGATGAATTTTCATGCTTTTACCTCCAAAACAATCACTGAGATCAAAACGGGGCTTCGGCTCTCTTGGGTCACGCAAAATTCAAAGTAGACCAGGTTCGACGAATTCGTTTTCTTGGCACCGGATCTGAATTACAAATTATGATTAATCAGCTTTTTCTTGGTTTCACGCTTCTTGGCTCAGAATGGGTTCTAATCCTACTGATCATTCTTTCAGTTTTGTCCATTGCAATGACGCTGGAAAGATGGCACTTCTACAAAACTGCAACCAGGGGTCTGCCGGAGTTTCGTTCGCGCCTGCGCCTACTGGTAGCAGAAAAATCCTGGAAGGATGCACTCGAACTTGCAGAGGCTCGTCTGGATGCTTCAGACCCAAAGTTCCCCGATCTGGAAACTGAACTGAGTGTTACACTTCTGCGACATATGAAACCGGCCGGTGCAAGTAACGCTGACGTCGCATCCATGCCAGCCTTAAATCAACTCGCCCAGGACGTTATGACCAGAGCGCGAATTCCCTGGGAAAAATATCTCTCCATTCTTGCCTCAATTGGAAGTAACACGCCATTCTTTGGTCTGTTTGGAACTGTCCTTGGTATTATCAAAGCCTTCCACGATTTATCATCCGGCAGTGCTTCAGGCGGTCAGGGTGCAACCCAGGTAAGTTCCGGTATTTCAGAAGCACTGGTTGCAACTGCAATTGGGCTATTCGTAGCTATTCCCGCCGTTATTGCATATAACTCATTTCAGAAACGCGTAAAGACCGCCAGCATGGAAGCGGACGCACTCAAGGCCTTCCTCATCGGAAGCTTGATGAAGTAGGAGGTTCCCCGTGGCCGGTGGTAGTTCAGGTGGAGACGACAATCCGATAGCAGACATCAATATCACGCCTCTGGTTGATATTGTTCTGGTGCTGCTCATTATTTTCATGATTACAGCGCCCATGCTATATCAATCGAGCATTGACGTTAACTTGCCCAAAGCAGACAGCGGCCAGCAAAGTGAGAAAACAACCCTAACCTTCATCATCAAGAAAGACGGGGAACTTTCCTGGGACAAAGAGAAAGTTAAATGGGACGACGTTCCAGCAAAACTCAAGGCCCTGGGACCCGGCATCAAGCAGCGGTCAGCTGTTATTACAGCAGACGCCGCTGTAACGCATGGAACTGTAATTAAGCTTATGGACATGCTCCGGACTTCTGGCCTAACCAAAGTAGGAATCACCGTCGAAGGTTCGGGTCACGGCGCAAATTAACGTTATGCGATCATGGAAGCCAAATAACCTCTGGCTTTCTGTTGCATTACAGTGCTCTATTGCCTGCTTTTTGTTCAGCCCGGTTTCGCTTTATTCATTTCCAACTTTTCAAGAAGTCAAGGCTGCATACCCGGTAACTGAAACCATTTACCTGGACCGGCAAGGGCAACCCCTTCAGGAAATTCGCAGCGATTCCGAAGGCCGCAGACTGCGTTGGGTGGCCCTCGATCAGATCTCAGATGCATTCATAAGAGCGGTAATTCGCAGTGAGGACAAGCGCTTCTTTGAACATTCGGGAGCCGATTACCTCGCTCTTGCGAATGCATCGTTCAAATACCTGCTCTCAGATTCGCGGAGAGGAGCGAGCACGGTTACCATGCAACTGGTTTCATTTCTGGATCAGGATCTAGTTCCAGGATCGGATGGGCGCTCGTTTGGCCAAAAGTGGAAACAAATACGGAGTGCGCGGGAACTGGAAGCCACCTGGACCAAAGGGGAGATTCTGGAAGCCTATTTGAACCTGGTGACGTTTCGGGGCGAATTGACCGGTGTTGAATCAGCAGCCTTTGGTTTACTGGGAAAAGCTCCCTATGGCCTCGACGATCTGGATTCAGTCGTGCTAAGCAGCCTGATTCGTTCGCCGCAGGCTTCCATGAACGATGTTAAGAGACGCGCCTGCATGCTCGCGCATACTATGCGTCTTCCGTATGGTTGTTCGGATACAAATCCGCGAGTGGAAGCAGCTCTTGGCGCCCGGAATACAATTCGCCCCCTGGCCAATCTTGCTCCGCATCTCCCAGGGATGTTGCCCGATCGCAAAGGAGAAGTCCGTACTACTCTAGACGCATCGGTGCAACGCAATGCCATTGAAATACTGCATCGCCATTTGCTCTCAGTTCTTGAAAAAAATGTTCGCGACGGTGCGGTTCTGGTAATCGATCATCAGAGGCATGAAGTTGTAGCGTATGTTGGTTCAAGCGGGCACCTTTCTGCAGCACCCCTTGTGGATTCGGTTCGCTCAAGGAGACAGGCAGGATCCACTTTGAAGCCATTTGTGTACGGGCTTGGAATTGAGCGAAAAATAATCACGGCTGCAACGTTAGTCGACGATACGCCATTGAACATGCAGGTGGTCTCCGGTATTTATCGTCCCGAAAACTATGACAGAGACTACCTGGGCCCAATTCCCGTCAGAATCGCTCTGGCCGCTTCGCGAAACATCCCTGCCGTTCGTATGGCCAACCTGCTTGGAGTTGAATCGATTGTTGAGACTCTGCGCAAACTTGGATTTAGAGAATTGCAGGACGCGGAATTTTATGGGCCATCCATTGCCCTGGGCAGTGCAGACGTAACATTGTGGGAATTAACGGGGGCGTTTGCAACGCTAGCAAATCACGGTGAATGGACTCCGACTGCATTTGAGTCCGTTAGCAATCAACAAGACAACGCCATGCATCCTGGCGCGAATACCAGGAAAGATGCGGCGCATCTGGCGATTCGCGTTTTTTCTCCTGAGACATCTCACATAATCTCAAGCATTCTTTCTGATCGAGAGAGCAGGAGTGCAACCTTTGGACTTGAGAATGTACTCTCTACCCCTTTCTGGACCGCCGTGAAAACCGGAACAAGCAAGGATATGCGCGACAACTGGTGCGTGGGTTATTCTGATCGATATGTTGTAGGCGTATGGGTCGGAAATGCAAGCGGGGAGCCCATGTGGAATGTGCTGGGTGTAACCGGTGCTGCGCCTGTGTGGCTCGAAGTTATGAAGCATTTGCATAGGAATGAGGTTTCCAAAGAGCCACCTGCTCCGCCGTCGCTTGTACGCTCCAGGGTAGAATATGGAGATGAATGGTTTGTTCGAGGGACGGAACCCGACGGGGCCCTGGTGCATGAAATTGATACGCGACCTGGAATCCTATATCCCGAAAATGAAACCATCTTTGCACTGGATCCGGAAATCCCGGCGGACCGTCAGCGGGTCTTCTTCAGATGGAATGGTGGTCAGGGTAAGTCGTTGGAATGGAATCTAAATGGAAAGAGTCTAGGTAAAACGAATCCCTGGCCATGGAAACCTGCGATCGGTCGTCACAAATTGAAACTGCAACTATGTGAACGTCCGTTAGCCTGTAAGACATTACAGGAATCTACATTCGAAGTCAGGTAAGCGCGCGGTGCGAAGTCCTGGCCATATCAATCGAATCCGTAGAGTTCTTTTTCTATGATGGCGCAAAAGATTTGTCCAACCATGATATGGCATTCCTGAATTCGCGCCGTTTCCTCCGTTGGAATACTGACGTAGTGATCCACAAGCGAAGCCGAGTCTCTCAGAATCTTTCCTCCATTACCCCCGGTTAGCAGGAAGGTAGTCATTTTCTGGCTGCGAGCTGCCTGCAATGCCTTTAAGACGTTAGGCGAATTTCCAGACGTTGAAATTGCAAGGAGCCCGTCGCCTGCTCGTCCCAGTCCTTCAATCTGCCTTGAGAAAATACTATCGAAACCAAAATCATTTCCGGCGGCGGTTACAGCTGCGGCGTCGCCCACCAGTGAGATTGCAGGGAGCGAAGGCCTCTCTGGTTTGGCCCGATAGCGAATTAGGAGTTCAGTTGCAATATGCTGTGCGTCGCCCGCGCTCCCCCCATTTCCACAGGTTAATATCTTACCGCCCTTTTGTAGAAGACCAGCCATGGCGGCCCCGGCATTTGCAATTTTTTCCGTGTCTGTTGCAAGGAGCAACTTCTTGACATCGATGCTCCGCTGGATATGATCTCTAACAAGGTTCTGCATATGCAAAATACCCGTGTCAAACCACTGGCGAAGTCAACTACTTACGGCGAATCTGGTCGATAAATACATATGGCGGAAAATCCTAGATTCATTGCTGCTTTGGACTATATTCTGAATCAGGCTACACCTCCAGAGCTCGATGCCATTGCAGGCGCCTTGCAACGCCGGAGCAATACGCAGGGCCTGGATTTTGGTCAGATGGCTGGTGACATCACGAAGGGACTCTCTGAACGATTCAAGATGCCGGATAACCTGAACGGTATCACGCGCAATCTAGTTAAGAATATGATCTTGCAACAAGAACCAAATATTCCACCCGATCAGCTGGATATCTTGTTGGATAAATGGGTTCCCAATCCTACGAAAATTCGCCAGGGACAGGAGCAAAGCTATCCGCCAGAAGCAATCTATTCAATGGCAGATCAATTTGTTCAGTACGGAATCGGGGCTATGCCAGACCAGGAAGCAAACGAACTAAAGAAACTCTTGCCCGATTGGCATGAAAAATACTGGAATCTGTTCAGCCCACAGCTGAGAACTCTTATTGCTGAAACCATTAAAGGAAATGGCAGCATTAATGAGTTTCGAAACAGACTCCGCGCTCATTTGCGCCTTTGATTATTTGTTCACCGGTTTCTTCTTCAAATTCTTCAACATCTGTTCTGCTTTCTCCGTCAGGTCGTCTTTCTGATCTTTCCTGAGCGCCAGATATTCTTCAAATTTTCTCGAAGCCTGATCCTTGTTGTCTTTCAAATAATACAGAAATCCAAGATGAAAGCGCGGCGTTGGATCCGTTGGTCTTGTTTTGCCCGCAGATTCAAATGTTTCAATTGCCTTATCATAGTCTTTGGCTTCTGCATACAGCGATCCCAGCATGCTCATGCAACTCAGACAATCAGGATTCTCAGACATGAATTGCTGGGTTAGTCGGATGGATTCCTTTGTATTCTGTGTTGCGCCGGAAACTTGAATCAACCCGAGCAATGCATCGCGATCCCGCGGATCCTTCTGCCTGAGCCCGGTAAATATTTCTGCTGCGCGTCCAAGGTTTCCTGCGCCCAACTGCGCGCGAGCGAGTTGAAGTTGAATTTCGCGATCGTCAGCCTTCAGGCTATTTGCGGTTTCAAGGTAGCCGGCTGCCGTTGCAGCATCGCCACGTTTGAGCGCAAGATTCCCTGCGTTGAAATGCGCATCGATCATGTTTGCATCAAGACTTGCGGCTTTTTCATAGAGACGAAGGGCTTCTTGTCCCTTCCCCTGTGTTTCAAGTATGAGACCTTTATTATTCAATCCAGCTGCGTATTCTGGTTTAATCAATAATGCTTTGTCCGTTTCTTTCAGGGCTCCGTCCAGGTCGCCTCTGCGAAACAAGATTAGCGCTCGGTTGTTGTAGGCCTTGACGAAGTTGCTATCTGCCAGGATTGCTTGATCATAGCGTTCAAGCGCTTTGTCGAAGTTCTTAGTTTGCTCTTCGCGCAAACCCTCTTCAAAAAGCCCCTGAGCTGATGCGCAGGAAGCAAGATACACAATACAAAGCTGGGCAAATATTTTGAAATGTGTTCTCATTTCTTCTCCTGTGCCTCCCTGGGCTGAATTTGTTTTCCATTGCCCAGCGTTTCCTTTTCAATGTCCAGGACTACGAGAGAGAGATTTTTCTGAATCTCATCGAATCCTTCTACTTCTGAAATCCCTTCGATCTCTCCGATGGATGTTAGTTCCTCTGCGCTGGCACGGCTAAGGCTTTTTGTTTCCAGCTTCTCCGCTGTTGTTCTGACTTCTTTCAGTTCGGGGACTTCAACGGTTGTCTCACCTTTCTTAACCTCAACGCTTCCGGTTAAAACTGCAATCGTACTGCGTTCGGCTGAAATTGAAAATGACGTTCCTCTAACTCCAGCAAGAGCCGTCGGCGTTCGCACTGTGAAACTTTCCTTTCCCTTTAGTTTTTGCAATCCTACCAGAAGACCGCCTTTCTCAAGGTTCATCTCAGATTCTTCACCAAGAGAGTTGATCTTCACTTTTGAATTCTCTGCCACGCGAAATGCGCCACCGTTTGCGATCTGAAGATCTACAATAGAATCCTTTTCAGTGATAATTTCATCGTTTGCCTGCACAACTTGACCTACGGCAGCTGGTTCCGATTTGCCAGCAGATATTACGGAAGCGAGCCCGCGAATCATGGTAATACGCGCACCTTTGGGTTTGTCCGCGCAGCCAATCGCAAATGCAATGCATAGGAAAATAGGGATAACTTGTTTCACCTGGACACTTGAGACGGTATTTTGAAATTCAACAACGATTTTTATTAAGGGGAGCTTAAACTACGAACTTCTCTTGACCCTTTTTTAGTAACGATGCATCAAAGGTACATGCGATTTCTAACGATCTCGAACCAGATTAGAATATTCCTTGTCCTTAGCCCATTTGTGCTGAGTGCCCTATTTGCCGAATCGGGCCAGGATGCATACAACAGGGGAATTGATCTTCTTTACAAACACAACCAACCTGCGGCAGCTCTTGAAAGTTTTAAGCGAGCCAATTCTCTGGAAGGAGATCAATGGAGCAGGCCTTTCATGGTAGGCTTTACTCTGAAGGCCTATCTAAAGAAGTTCGATGAAGCGCTACCCTACTTATCCCGCGCGGCGGGTTTAGAGAGGGAGGGGGAAGAGCTTCCGTACAAAGAATATATCCAGTGTCTTGAGCTCGTCCGTAAACTGGACGACGCAATTGCGCAGAACAATCTTGCGCAAAGCAAGATTAAGGCGGCCGGAAAAACACCTTCGGCCTGGTTTGGTGAAAATATTGGCTGGTTGTACTTCCTCAAGGGAGATTTTGAAAAGGCACAGAAATTCTCTCCACCAGGATCATGGGTTAGAAACCAGCTCGCTGACCGCAGAATCTCGATTGATTGGAGGTTGAAACTCCCACAACTTTTAAACGAATGGAGACTGGCGGATCAAAAAACTATCCGACTTACTCTCCCCGTAGAACGCGCATTTCAGAAATTGACCAGTGCTAAGTTTTCGGCAACAGGTGCGAAAATTCAAACTAAGCGAGTGACTCGTCGCGGAAATCAATTCCTGGAGGTTACGCGTCTGGGCGATCGCTGGCCAACTGAGTTACGCATGCAGCTTACCGTGCAGCAAACCATGCGTCCAATAGCCAGACATCCCGCGGGACTCGCTGCTGCTAAACCGGGGGACGCAAATTATGCCTGGGCCAGTGAAAACAATGATGGACTGTTTTCTCTTGATGATCCGGAATTCATTGCCCGTGTTGAGCAGATTTCTTCTAAGGGGCGCACGACTGGCGAAAAAGCCGACCTGCTTTTGAATTACTTGCGCGCAAATTACAAATACGGCGAAAAGCCTTCAAGCGGGAATGTGAAAGATTGGTTGGCATACGGCAGCGGGGACTGTGGATACTTTACATTCATCGCAATTGGAATGCTGCGCGCAATTCATGTGCCGGTTCGTGGATTGTACGGAGTGGGTCCCTGGAGCGATCCTCCACCTGCGCTTCCGCATTCAATTCTTGAGATTTACGATGCATCAAGCGCTCAGTGGTTCCCGCACGATCCACAATCGGAAAGTTACTTTGGCGTAATCAATCCATCGTATGTTCCTTTCACCGCAGGTAGTCCCAAAAATGAAGCAGCAGTCCTTGCGGAGGATAAAGTCTGGGAACTTGACACAGTCTGGTTTTTCTGGAATGGAAGCGGCAAAGAAACAATATCGTATGACGTTAGGTTGGAAAATACCGTAGCCAGCCGCTCCATGGGTGGTGCTCCAGACACGTTCCATGAGCCTGGCCGCGGTGGTCCTCCACCAGGCAGAAAACCAAAAGGACCTTAATTTATTCGGAACGAATGGCGCTTCGATTACCCTCCTTAACAGGAGACAAAACAATGGAAGTTATACTTGTTCTGGCCTGTATTGTAGGCATTCTGGCTGCAATAATCACGCATTGCAGGAGCGCGCGCAATCTGGGTGCATAAAATTGAATCTAATTTGAACTTAGTTCGCCTGTTTCAGTATTTGAGCATCGATGTGGGATTGGCCGCGCTCAGCTCTGCGATGTTCGCATCGTATGCGCTGGGCGCACAGCCCCGCTCCATTTACTATCTCGTATTGTTCCTGGCTGTTTTGGGAATTTATAACGCAGATCACGCATGGGATGCTTCACGTATGGCTGATCTATCGGATCAGAGGCGTGCATTCCATGCGCGGTGGAGAAAACAGCTCCTGGTATTGAGCGCCTGTTCCCTTGTTTGCGCTGGAATACTTTCATATCAACTGCGCCACCAGGTTATTCTCGCCGGTATCATAGTTGGGATTCTAATGTGCGCCTACTTTCTCTTACTGAGATCAGGGTGGCTTGCGCGATCAAAAGAAATCTTTGTTTCAGTGGGTTTTACGGCAGGCATCTGGATTCCTCAAATGCCACTTTCACACGTCGATTTCAGAATTGCGGCACTTGCGTGCATGTTCTTCCTGGCTTGCGCTTTGAATCTACTGGCCCTTGCTCTAGCCGATATTGATATCGATAGAAAGCATGGTGATACCAATTTGGCACTTAGTACTTCGCCAGAATTGGTACAAAGAATCGTGAAATTACTTTGTTCAGTGGGGGCGGTTCTAGCCGTAGCTGCAATAGCAACGACGGGTTTGGATTGGCTGGTAATACTGGCAACGCTTCAAATTTGCATTCAGGGCAGTTTGTGTTTCATGCCTTCGAGATGGTATGTACAGATCCGCCTGATTGGCGATTGGGGCTTTGTGTTGTTTGGGTTGCCGTGGCTATTTCAGAAACTGATGTCGCTGCACCTGATCAATTGAATTTCAAACAGAAGCGTAGCGTTAGGCGGAATTGCTCCGCCGGCACCACGCTCACCGTACGCCAGCTGTGGAGGGATGATGAGAGTGCGTCTACCCCCTTCTTTCATGCCAACTACTCCTTGATCCCAGCCTTTGATTACTTCGCCCCCGCCAAGAGCAAAATCAAATGGCTGGCCGCGGTCCAACGAACTGTCGAATTTTCTACCCTTCTTTCCGTCCACGAAAAGCCAACCGGTGTAGTGGACGCGAACATCCATACCGCGACGAGCTTCCTTGCCATTTCCTACCTTTGTATCTGTTGCGATTAGCCCACCGGTTTGCGAAAAAAGCGTTGGGCTACTAATCAGGGCGAGTAAAAGGAGGCTGGAAGCGAGTCTTGGGTGCATACGCCATTGGACCGTCTGCGCGGCAAATATAGAAGAAAAAAACACGCCCGGGCTTTCTACGTCCGGATTGGCGCGGCAGGAGGCCTTTTCGGGCGTTTCGGGTGGGGCAATGTAAAGAAAAGTGCTGTTCGTTCCGGATTCAGTATTTTTTGTTTCCTCAGGTGTTAAGGTTTCCCCGCGTGCGCCGAGGTTTGGAGTGTTCCTCCCCAGAAAAGGCCCGGGGAAATTCCCCGGGCACGTGTTCAGAAAGCCGTAATTGCAAGCGGCATCAGTAGATTATCATCCTGTTCGGTGGGTGGTCAGACCCGCCGAACAACGCTTCAAACTAGGAGACTTCCTTACCTGGAGGAGCAAAGCGCTGTCGATATTCATTGGGCGTAAGGCCTGTAATATTCTTAAAAACAGAATTGAATGTTGATTTGGAGTTAAAACCACAGGACATGGCTATGCGAAAGATATTGTGTTCAGTGTATTCTGGATCAACCATTTGTCGCTGCACCTCGGCAATGCGCAGTTCGTTTACGTACGAATAAAAATTCTTTCCCAACCCCTGACTCAGGACCTGGCTTATGTGATGCCGACTAACGTTGAGCCCATTTGCGAGAGCCTGAACATCAAATGAATCGTCAAGAAATGGCTTATCCCGTTCCATGTATTCAACGAGTTTGCCCGTTAGTTGTTTTGTTTCTGAATCAGAGAGCCCCGTCTTTTCATATTTACCTTGCCCTCTGTCTGCGCCATTTTCTTCGGACGCGTCGGCAGCAGCCGGAAAGTAACTCAAGGCCTCGGGGCTCAATCGAATCTTGAGAGCGCAGAGGCTTACCACATACTCCATCACCAGAAATACAAATCCGACGGGCACAGGTCCGTGCCTGCGCGCCATCGAGAATCCCTGAAGTATAGGAATCAGAAGCTGCAAGAGCAGCGCCAGGTTAAAAATCATGAGGAATGTGTTCGCAGGGTGTTGTTTCGCTTTTGAAGTTCGCAGAAGTTTGAATCCAAGAAGTCCATAAGCAAGCGCAACAAGAGGAACACCCAGCATGGGCACAATGTGTAAGGGTGGCGGTGGCCCTGGTTCTGGTCTGCGTCCCGGTTCATGCGGCGGCAGATCTAGATTAAAAACAATCGCCCATCCCCAAATAAGTAGGGCCGGGATTAAATGAAGCAGGTCGCTCCACGTTAGACGACGATGAATCGTTGCTGTAAGACAAAGATACCCAAGCGGTCCAAAGAAAGCGGGTAGTAGTTTGAATGCTTCAAGTCTTGGAGGGTAGAAGCCGGAATCCGCCGCAGTCTTCATCAATAAAGGCCAGGAAATCGCGATCATTAACAGAATGAAAAGTAGATCGATCATTTCGCGGTTCGGGCGCGAAAGCAAGAATATTGCGCAGAATGCCGCCTGAAGGATTCCCACCAAAAACAAAGTGTATATTACAGATTCCATATTTATCAGGGTCTGTTGCGAGCAACTTTTCCCTTGAGCGGTTTATCCATTTAGATATTGCACCGGTTAGTTTTTCCGAGGCGAGCAATAATTTCCTGACATTTCCGGTAATCCAACACATTTCGGCCTTGCGACAAGTAGTTGATTCTCGGGCCGGGTTGCGGTAACTCTCCCGCGGGTCCACGTGTGTTCTTCAGCCTGCTTTCACAAAGCCAAGATGCAAGGCGCAGTGAATTGCGTGCAAAAATTCAAACTGCTCATGATTGAGATAACCGAGCGTAGGTTCGGGATTCAGCTGCTTGCTTTCGCCGAATGAGCGAATAGCAACCATTAGACGATTCATTGCTGATGCAGTGTCGCCTTCTTCACGCGATTGTGGCAAAGCAGGATTCAAGTATCCAGGTTTCATTTTTCCGGATTTCTGAAGGCGCCGAAACAGAACTTCCGTGGTTCGCGCGTCAACAGGGTTTGCCGGAGGCGGCACCAGAGTATACGAAGCTTCGATCGTTTCAGCCAGATGCGTCAGAATCTGAAAATACGACCAATTTCCCAGGGTCCCTTTGCCCGCTTTTTCAAGGGAAGAAAGTTCCTGCAAGACCTGGTTTAGATTTGTAAATCTTAGCTCTCTGAATCCTTCCATAGCGTCCTCCTGGAACCCGAGACAACTCTCGTTTCCTTGAATCGATTCAGATACAGACAGAGCGTTCTGTCTAGTATTTTTAGCATTCGGTCTGAAGTGAGGCGACGCTGTTGTGTAAATGTAAAGAATGAAAATCCTGGATGGCTGTCCCAGCTGGAGAAGCCGAATTAGCGGATTTGAAACCAAAACCGCTTGCAGTTGAGAATTCTCTCCGCAGAACGGGAAGTAGCATGAAGATATTGCTCCGTGCCGGTTTGGCCTGCGTTGCTTATTCGGGCTTAGTGGTTTTTGCCGGGCCATTGCGCGCCGAGTCAGAGACCTTGTCCGATCAAATCTCCTTCATTGCTTCGGAACCAGGCCGATCGGATCAATGTGTCAAGGTTCAGTTCAAGAATTCATCAAAACAACCCATCGGAAGGCTGACCTTTCATGTTTCATTTCTTGATCATGATGACCGCGCGGTCTGGTCTACAATTCGGCAATGGTCGTACGACGGGAAATACACGGAGAATTTGGAGATGGAAAAAGGTCCGTTTCTGCCGGGTTCAACCCGAACGTTTGAAGCCTGCGGCGGGCCAAATATGCAAATAGCGGAATGGGATCGGCCCCGAGTGGGGGTTCAATTTAGACAGGTGTCACGTTATGTAGACCTGGCCCAGTTTGATGCACTTTGTTCACGTGCCTTAGCCTGCGATAAGATTGAAAGAAATCAACAACTTCTGAAACACCCACAGGCCTGTCAGAAAATGTTCGCTAGTATTGAGGCGAGCCCCCAGACCGCGTCATTTGGACCCCCGGTTTACGAATGCATACAGCTAACGCCGTGCAATGAGCTTGATGTATTCAAATGTTTCTCTAAAGCAGCTCAGGAAGCCCCTCCAAGGGCCCCAATGTCCACCCCCTCCCCTCGTCCAGAATCCAAAATCCCTTGATCGTTTTTTCAAAACCGGCCAATTTTTTTAACGTTTGGAGTTAAGCCGACTCCCATTTCTCCCGATTCAGGAAGATACAGATAAAGCCCGGGCTATGGATTGGCACCGGGAGAGTAGTCACACGAGATCTCTCCGCAGAGAGATCGAGCGTTTCAGGGAGGAAACGAATGATTATCAACCATAACATGTCTGCGATTAATTCTAATCGCACACTCAAGTTCCAACACTGGGAAGTGAACAAGGATATGGAGAAATTGTCGAGCGGCATGCGGATTAACCGCGCCGGCGACGATGCATCCGGCCTTGCCGTTTCCGAGAAAATGCGCGCGCAAATCGGCGGTCTGAGACAAGCAGAGCGAAATACCGAAGACGGTATGAGCATGATTCAGACTGCGGAAGGTTATCTCCAAGAAGTTGGAGACATTCTTCAAAGAGTACGCGTGCTGTCTGTTCAGTCCTCCAACGGGATCTATTCTGCGTCTGACCGCCAGATGATCCAGGTTGAAGTTTCCCAACTCGTTGATGAAGTGGATCGTATTGCTTCGCAGGCTGAGTTCAATAAAATGAACTTACTGCAAGGTGATTTCGCACGGGGTTCTAGAACCTCTTCCATGTGGTTTCACATGGGACCAAATCAACATCAGCGTGAAAGAGTTTATATTCAGACGATGACGTCGCGTAGCCTCAAGCTAAAGCGTCAAGATGGTGGTATCCTCACTATCTCGACTGCGGAACTTGCGAATCAAGCGATTGGAACTCTGGATGGGGCTCTGGAAAGAATCAACAAACAGAGGGCAGATCTAGGCGGTTACTTTAACCGACTGGAGCATGCATCGAAAGGATTGATGGTAGCGTACGAAAATACGCAAGCATCAGAAAGCCGCATCCGTGATACGGATATGGCCGAACAATCCACGAGCTTCACCAAGAATCAAATTTTGGTGCAGTCCGGAACAGCGATGCTGGCGCAGGCAAACATTCGACCACAATCAGTGTTGCAGCTCCTCCGTTAAAATATATAATCTTTACATACGATTCCGCCTAACGGGATCGTATGTGAGGCTCATCCTCGGTTCCATTCTCCCATCGTCCGCTGGCCGGTAGCGTACGAGGGGAGGGTGTAACTCTCCCGGTCGCTTTGGCGACTGAAAAGCAAAGGAGTGCAGGATGATAATCAATCACAACATGAGCGCTATAAACGCGCATCGTGCTTTGAAGTTCAATGTCCAGGATGTGGACGATTCGATGGCAAAGCTGTCGTCTGGAATGCGGATAAACCGCGCCGGCGATGACCCATCAGGATTGGCTGTATCTGAGAAGATGCGGACCCAGATTCAGGGTTTGCGTCAGGCTGAGAGAAACACGGAGGATGGGATCAGCTTCATCCAGACCGCCGGCGGAATTCAATAAGTTCCGTCTGTTTCAGGGTGACTTCGCGAGAAATTCGCGCACAAGTTCCATGTGGTTTCACATGGGGCCGAACGCGAATCAAAGAGAGCGCGCATACATCGGAACGATGACGGCGAAATCTCTAGGGCTCAGAGCTACTGACAATAAAATTGTTAGTATCTCAACTCCCGCTCTCGCGAACACTACGATTGGTAGAGTGGACAAAGCTCTCGATCGTATCATGAAGCAACGCGCGGATCTGGGTGCATACCAGAACCGGCTTGAACAAGCATCGCGTGGCTTGATGAACGCGTACGAAAACGTACAGGCTTCCGAATCCCGCATACGGGATGCCGATATGGCTGAGGAAATGGTAGGTCTGACCACCCGCCAGATCCTGGTCGAGACGGGAACCGCCATGCTCGCGCATGCTGGTGCTCGTCCTCAGGGAATTCTTCAACTGCTGCGGTAGTTTTAGAATTCCACCGGCGTTTGCGATATGGGCAGCAATATCCTGCCATGTCTGTATCGCATGAACACGTGCCCGGGGGTCTTCCCCGGGCCTTTTTTATGAATTGGGATTAAGCTTGCCGACGGTTCAAATACTCCTTGCTCACCCAAACAAAGCTCTCACGGTCGGTGAAATGAAACATGCAATCAGTATTTTGTTCGCGACCTTTCTACTACTTTCCTTCAATTGTCGCACGCTTCCTCCAGTTGAGCCATCGGGTGCTGCACCAACCGCTGCGCTCCTGGTAGTTGCCGGTCCACCTGAACTAATGGGAGTCCGTCAGGGAGCAGATCTTATTTATTTGGTCAAGAGTCAGACCGGGCAGGACCTTGTGGGAAAACCGATAGTCAAAACAACCTACAATGTCAAAGAACGAGTCTATTCTCTGAATTGTGAACCGGGTACCTACACAATCATTGGCTTTCACATGACGGTAAAATCTCAAGCTGGAACCTATATGCATAATTACTTCTTCGATGAACCCAGTGCGCGAAAAATGACGTTCAAAGTTGAGGCTGGCAAACTAAACATAGCGGGAGATTTCAAACCAAGTTTCGATGTGTCCATTAGCACGAAACCCGATTCGCTGCAGTCTTTTGCAGCCAATGCAATTGCCCCGGGGACTCTAGGAGCCGAGGGTGTGGGCAAAGCGATTCTGACCGGTCTGCTTGCCGGCGGCGGTGAAGTGTCGCACCTGACCAGGGTTGTTTCTTCGGATACGTCAGAGGGGACCATGAATACCCTCAAGAAATCTGCTGCGGAAGATTTTGCGGAAACCAAGTGGTCCGTGCTCACCGGGAACTAAGTTTCGCTCTTACCACCATGTTGGTCCGGCCGGGTAGTTCCCGGCCAGCTGATGTCCAAAAAGTTAGTTCTCATAAGGGTTGATATATCCAGACCCCGCCCACGGTTTCATTCCGTGGAATTCAACGGCTGCCCTGTGATTTGAAATCAGCTCTTGCCGTTGACCCGCACGTCCCAGAATCAGCCGCGCATAACTCGCGTCATTTTGATTGATATAGCGATTTGATCCCGATGGATCGACGTAGATGTACGCAGTCGCAGGTTCAGCCATTCTGCATTCAAGATCAAACGTTCCGTTTCCAATTGCACCGCTTGCTTTGAATTCCGGAAAGTCTGACTGAAACCTTGCTCTTGCGGATCGCCAGAGCGAATGTTGATGAATGAGTTTTGATCCTTCGCGAATTGTTATGAATTTGATCAAGGGCAAAAAGGGCTTGGGACGCACCGCAAAGAATTCCATTCCAATATCGGTGTTATCGAACTGTGGAACAAAGCACCAGTAAAGTTCGGGGACGCGTTCTGTTCCCCAGATGTGGGTATAGCAACCGCTAGCATTCAGATTTAGTTCACGCTTTCCGATCTTCACGATTCCTGAAAATCCGCAGAACGGCGAAACCACTATGCTTTTAGTTTTCACCAGCGGCGAGTTCATGACAAACTCGGGAACGTGTGACTCGGCTTCATGTGCGTGCGTGCAGGCCAGGTTCCAGTGAATGTCGTCTATCGTCCCCTGCACATGATTCTGAGAGAAAGAAGAATGACCGACGCTATATGTTTCACCCTTCTGTACTATCCCCTGGTCAAAACCAGAGGTCCTGACGACGTTTGTCCCGTTCTTCTGGTCAAAAAAGGAAAGCCAGACAGCACTCCTGGGCGGCCGTCCTGGGCGATGAAGAGCAGAGTATCGAAACCAGACGGCAATGCGTTTCTCATAGTCAAAAGCAACACCAAACCAGATTTCGAAACCGGAGTTCTCTAACCGCTTCCTAAATGCCTGCGTTCGATCCATTAATCATAATCCCGTGCTTTCAATCACAAAGTCATTCCATTTCCGGGAGTTGGCTCCGCGATTTTGCTGGCCTTTCAGCCCAGATCCGCGACGCTCGCTTCTCGGGGGAAAAATCTTGAAGGGTACACTATTCCGACGAATCGTATTTGTGTTAAGCGTCGCCGGCTTTCTGATCAGCGCTGGCATTCATGTGGCTGTCCTGAACAGCATCAACGTCCAGAATTCACCGGTCACTCCATTTGCTTTGCACGCTTTTGCGATTTTATGTTTCGCAGCTTCGATGGGAAATCTGATTAAGGATTTCCGAGCCATTCCCCCTACAGATAAGCCAGCAAGTGTTTTTGCTCTGGTGGTCGCCCGGACCCCTCGAGCCCTGCAGGTTTGCTTCGCCGGCTTGTTGATGTATGGGCTTGCGAATTTTCTTGTGGCAATGCCTTCCGGAACGCCAACTGTCCACGATGGTGCTTATTCACTACAGAATCATGGAACGACTATTCGCGAGATAACCGAGGAGGAGTACCTTGCCGCAGAGCGTGGAATAATTCGAGGGTTCTCTGGCTATTGGATGCTTTTCCTTTTTATGGCACTGATGCTTTCACTCCCGGCATCAAGAAAGCCCAGCATCGGGTAGGAATCTATAGATGAAATCGTTGACCCTGCTCTGCAAAGATGAAATCCAGATTCAAATCGTTTTGTGCAGCCAGTTGATCCTGGATCAATCTGCGGGGATTGATTGCGGGATCGTGTGATGGTTTGATATGGGTTACGATAACTCGAATACTTTTTAGTGCGCTGGCTTGTTCGGCCGGATTCACGGTCTGTGCCAGATCGTGCAATTCACGCATAAACCATTTGGGCGTCAGGTGGCTGGACAATTGATTATCAGGTTTGCCATCCGGATAGGAAACCTCAAGGAATATACCTCTGAGTCTCTGTTCTCGAACGATCGGCGCAACTGCGTTCCAGACTTGCTGCATGTTTGTGCTTTTCTCAATAATGTCCGGTCCCGTATCGCCGAAGTAAAGTGCAAACTGCCCGTTCGATTCGATCAAGAAAGCTGTGGAGCCGCGATTTGAATGACTGAGCGGAAACGCAGTAACTCTGAAAGGAGTATCCTGGATTTCAAACGGAACACGTGGATTAGCCCGGACCAATCTGTAACGACTGATTGCGCCCTCTCCCTCATTTCCAAAGTTGATCCAGGATTTCCCGTTGAAGACATGATCGCGCAAGTCATCGATTGTATTTTGTAAACCAAAGATCACCTTATTGCCGTCATCCGGCGAGTTGATGATCATTCCGCTAGTATGATCGAAGTGCGCATGTGAAATCAAGTAGGCCTTAATTCCGCGTTTCATGAGCCAGGGAGCCAGAGCAAGGCCCTGCAGTTCGCTTCTTTTTACATCTGAGAAACTTCCTGCAAGTTCAGCTTTTTGGATTCCGGAAAAGATGGTTCCTGCATCCAGGGCAATAAATCGATTATCATTAAAGGGCGAAATTAGATAACAGGAGAGATTACTTTCGTCCAGGCCACCTCCTGCGCCAAGGACTATGACGTTGAATGCCGGATGAACCGTTGTGCGAGCGCAGGTCGAAGCGAAAAGAGCAATCGAGAAGATTAGAAACCTGGAGAGATTCATGCGACGACGTTTCGGGCGTCAATTGGTCTTGCAGCAAAAAAAGCCAGGGCTTTGGAAATGCATTCGAGGGTTACGGTCGCGTCCATGGTTAACGTCTATTTCTGCTTATGCCCCCCTATACAGGTTAGGCCTTTGAGAATAGTTGTCCTTTTGTTTTCGCGCAGAAAATTCAAAACTAAAACTTGACGAATTGCGGCACCAGGTATCCGCTCTATTCATGAATCACACAGTTAAAGCAATGTTATCATCGATCTTGCTTATCTCATCCCTGGCGTTCGGTCCCGGATGTGATATGCTGACTGGTAAAGACAAAGACAAAGACAAAGACAAAGATACCGTCATAGCATTAATTGCAGCATTTGCGGTTTCGGGAGCAGACGGGAATGCATGCACTTCTGGTTCGCAATGTGTAAGCGGAACCTGTATAAATAGCACGTGCGGTGGCGTAATAGCTTCCGGTGGAACAATCCCAACCAGCAGCGCCTGCACGACTCCCGGTACCTTCACACCAAATCAATGCGTGAATTCTACATGCGGCACAACGAGCATCTGTGGAGGAAAGGGGGCAGCTTGCCAGACGAGTTCCAATTGCGCAACCCCACAGACAGGAACTTACGCTGGCTGCGGCAACCTGGTAGGATCGTCGCGACTTTGCGGCGGATTCGGGGCTGCCTGCGCGACCAACGGATCGTGTGTTAGCAATCTTTGCAATGGTGGTTTCTGTACCTAACACCATAGACAAGCTCGCGGAGGTGGACAATTTCCAGGTCCACCTCCATTGGAGCGGACTAGGATTGCTTTGACAGCTTTCAGAAAATACCCGATACTATTTCCATGGTCCCACTGAGTCGTGTTTTACCAGCGATTGGACTTGCCGCAATCGTCTTAGCTAGCTCGTGTTCCCGCAATTTCACCTCAGCCGACTCGCAGACCAATGCTCTGTTGTTGATGTTGTATACCTTTTCGTCCGAAAAACGAATATTCACCGCCAATAACCTGACCCCAACGGTATCTATGTTTAGGTACAATCCTGCAAGTGATCAACTTGCCGGAGTTGGTGATGCGGTTGTGGCTGCGGTATCAACGGGAATTACCGTGGATACAACGGGAAAATATTTATATGTTACACTCGGTAACAACAGTGTCGCTATGTTCTTGATCAATCATGACAGTCTGACCTATGTGAATGCCGTCGGCACCGACGCGAATCCGAGTGACGTCACAATATCGCCTGACGGCCGCTTTATATACGTGCCGAACCGAACGGCCAATACGATCGGCATTTATTCAAGGAACCCATCAGACGGTAGTCTAACTGCAACCGGCAGTGCCGCTCCGGGCACGGGACCTGTATCGATAGCCTTTGATCCGACGGGACAATTTGCTTTTGTTCCAAACTTTGGTACCAACAACGTCTCGGCCTTTACAGTAAATCGTACAACCGGTGCCTTAACAAATAATGGAACTGTCGCAACAGGTACAGGACCCAATCACTTGCTGGTCCACTCCACCGGGAGATTCGCCTATGCATGCAACAATGCTACCAATAATGTTTCTGTGATGCTCATCAATTCGTCTACGGGGACACTTACAGCCAATGGAGCAATAGCAGCCGGAACAACACCAAGTCGCATGGCGTTCGATTATTCTGGAAACACACTCTACGTTGCCAATGCAGCTTCCAATAACATATCCATTTACTCAATCGATCCGACGACCGGTGCACTAACGGCCATTGGGTCTGTGGCTGCAGGTTCGAGTCCCCGCCGATTGGCACTTAATTCTGCGGGGTTATTTGTTTCTAGCTTTGGCTCGAACAGTTTGCTGCAATATGCAATAGGATCCAATGGCGCCATAAGTCAAAAGTACGATGCAGGCACGGGCTCCGGTCCCATTGGCGTTGCTGCAACCCAATAACTCTCACCTAAACTTTGAATCGATCCAGTCGTATGCGCAGAGCGCCCGCTTGGTCGCGTAACGAGGCCGCTAGTTGAGCCATGCCCGCTGCCTCCTTTGCTTCACTGCGCACCACAATCGAAATAGCTACGATATTCTTTCCAATCTCTGTCGAAGTTGTGGCCGCCTCAGTTGAACCGGACGCTATTTGTCTTGAGGCTATGGATTGCTCTTCCATTGCTGATGCTACAGCCGTATTCAGCTCATTCACGCTGCCCACCAGATGCTGTATTGCTGTCATTGCCGATTGGGCGATTGCTGTGCTCTCTTGAATCGATTCCAATCTTTGCTTTGTACTATCTGAGGAAGATGAACTTTGCTTGGCCAGTTGTTTTACTTCTTGAGCCACAACCGCGAAACGTCGACCCTCGGTCCCAGCGCCTGCTGCTTCAATTGCAGCGTTGAGGGCCAGCAAGTTTGTTTGGTCGGCAATGTCGGCAATATCCCCAATAATCTGGCCGATTTGACGCGCGTTGTTTCCTAGCTCTTCCACGGCGAAGGTTGATTTTTGTGCATTCTGGTTTGCTTGACGGGCTGAACTGGCCGCTTCGGCCGTCATCCTGGCAACATCGGCAATCGACACCGACATCTGTTGAACTGAACTCGATATCACTTCGAGATTTGCTCCGAGCTGTTGCATGAGCCCTGCGATTGCTTCAGTCTGCATCGACATTTCCTCGGTACCAGAAGAGAGATTCTCGCTTACGGTTGCCAGGCTGGATGCTGCGCTTTCAGTTTGAATCGCGGTTTCTTTTATCCCGGCAACGGTTTCATGCACGGCATTGAGGAATTTGTTCAGATAAGCCGCCATGGTTGCAAACTCATGGTTTCCTTCGGCATTCATGCGATGCGTTAGATCTCCTTCACCTTCTGCGAGATCCTGGAATCGTCTCGTTAGGTCTTCAATAGGTTTTGTGATGCTCACCCGGATTGCAAGCCCGGCAAAGAGTATAATAACGCTGATTATTATGACCAAAACCGGAAGAAGCCATGCGAAAGTAGCTACGAGATCCTGGCTCACGCCCAACCTGGTCCGAAGGATTCTCGCAGATTCATCCGAGTTCTCCATAACGGCTTGATAGATTGCGTCAAACTTTTGATCTGCATCTGAACCAGTAGATTGGGCCCCCGAAAGCCTTTCGCGTCCCGATCGCTGTAGAGCCTGGAGGCCAGTCCGTGTTTTCTCTACTCCCGCGCGAATTCTAGGATCCTCAAGAGCTATATAATGCACTCCATCCATCTCTCCACCGGTTAGCATTACTTCGCAGAGCGCTTCACCCTTTTTCCAGAGGTCTTCAATTGTTTCAATCTTGTTCGTATTGTCGCCGGTGATTAGTTCCTCAAACCAGAGATGTCCTTCAGTGGCCAGGAGCTGCGTTCGTTGGAGTGCATCCAACGGAGGTGTATCTTCCATGTAACCTCGTTGCGCTTTGTACGACGCAGTAAGAACAATGGCCGCGACGACTCCTGTGCCTGCAAGACCAAGGATCATGAGTGCGAGAACACGAGCACGAATAGACATAGATCCCCCTGAATTCCAGGCGAGTAAAGGGGTGCGCAATGCTCCGTCAATCGATTCGTCTCTGGCCTTTGAATGATGTGTCCAAACCGCGCTGCAACAGAAGAAAATAGGATATTTCGTTCAATTGTGCTCCTCGTTTCATTTCTTTCGATGTTCGTTCCATTGGTCGTAATTTAGAATTCGTTGAATTTGTTTAATTTCGTGACCGGGCTTCGTCTCATTGAAAGTTGGCCTGATCCTGGGAAGGATTGCTGACACACTGTCAATAGCCTGACTCCGGTTTCAGAATCAATGAGCTTCAAATTCAGACCTTACACAACGGCTGCCTCTTTAGTTGGCGCCATTTGTTTTCTAACATCGTCGCTATTCGCGGACAAGATTATTCTGAAGAGTGGAGCGGTGATCGAGGGAGAAGTATTTCATCAAACCTCATTGCTGATTCGCGTACGCAGCGGTACGGTTGTTCAAACGATTAACAAGGCTGATATCAAGCGCATTATTTTTGAAGAGGCCAGGAAGCCCACAGAGGAAGAAAAGCTGCGCGCTGAAGCACGCGAGCATGCACGGCTGGCAGACGAAGCGCGTGCCGCACGGGAAGCTAAATTGGCCGAAGAAGCAAGGAAGCGAAAAGAGGCCGAAGAAAAAGCCCGCAATGCCGAGAAGCCCAGAGAGATTACGCATGCCGGAGCAATCTGGCGGTCCGCTTTGATTCCAGGATGGGGACAATACTATACTGGAAGAAAACGGGCCGCACTGGGATTTGGCGCTGCATTTGGCTTTTCCGCCGGACTTAAGCTGTATACTGTTGCGGGAGCTACCCATGCTCGCAAGGACTATCTGACGTCTGTCAATCAACTATTGATTGCAACGGTCATAATTGGCGGTCCGGGGAGAACGTTAAGCGGCCTCGAGTATGTGAGACTTGATGAACGTCAGAACGCCATTAGGCGCATGAATAGAAAAACCAACCAGGACGTGTACGCCACTGGATTGTTGGCACTTGCGTATGCGGGAAACATTATCGATGTAGTGCTATACAAGCCGGGGAAGTATTCCATTGTTTCGTTTGGGGTGGACTCTAGTCAGGCTAGATTCGCCTACAGTTTGGATTTCTAAGGGAGGAGACGATGAAACCAGGGCTACGCGCGTTACTTTCAATTTTTCTAAGTTGCTTTCTTGTTTCCATCTCAGCTGGCTGCGCCTCGAAAGAATGCGCCGAAAATGATCCACTTTGCAATCAGTGGATATGGTTGTTGCGAAGAGTTCTTACTCACACCGAACCAACCGTGCTCTATTCTGCGGACGAAGATCACTTAAAAGCATTCAAAATAGACGCAGCAACCGGCGCGATAAGTGCTACCATTCCAGGCGCGCCTTTTGGAGCAGGGAACAGTCCCAGATCCATTGCAGTGGATCCGTCCAACCGATTCTTATTCGTAACGAGCGGGCTGAACATCGCTGGAGATATAGGTCCTTACGGTTTTAAGATTCAGGAAAGCGGTGCAGTAAGTTCCCTTTCTGGTTCACCTTTCGCCGTGAATCAGAACACATCTACAATGGGTTTTTCGCAAGATGGAAATCTCTACGTCCAGGGTGGAACGGACGGTACATTTTTGATGCGTATGAATCAGGAGACGGGAGCCTTGACCTTGCATAGCTCTACGCCGTTCGGAATGGTTTGCGCACCGCGCAACATGGTTTTTCATCCGTCAGGCGACTATCTCTATTCCAGCACAAATGGAGTTGGAATGAATCAGCACCGAATCGATCGATCCACCGGCGTTTTGACTACCATAGGACCCAACATAACATCCGGTGGAAACCTGAATGACACGGTTATCTCACCGAGGGCTGACTTTCTCTATGCCCTCAGCGAAACGAATCAAATTCCCAATGTCTACAAGTATGTCATCAATGGGTCAGATGGTACAATTACCACGCCAACGTCGTTTTCTATTACTGGCGCATCGATTACTCCCAACTCTATGGTTCAAACACCATCGGGAAATTTCCTGTACGTTAGCCTGGGTACGACTCCGGACAATTTGTATGCACTCAGCGTGGATCAGTCAACTGGAACCTTAAACAACGTTTCTGGTTTTCCAATGACGGTTGCAACAAACGCAGTAGATACGTTGGGAATTGATCCGACCGGGCAGTACCTGTACGTTGCTACGTATGACGGGACAAATGCATTCATACGTACGTACAGAATTCAAGTCAATGGTAGTCTGGTTGAAGTCCCTGGTTCGCCAATCACAGTAGGTACGCTCAACGCGCGTTCAAGAAAGTTACGCGTGTACAGCGTTTCAGTACCTGACTAATGAAACTTACACAATCCCCAATCTGGGTCAGATTTGAAATCTGGATCGTTGCCCTTGGCTCGTTTTTATTTTATGCGTTTCTCCTTTCTCAAGGGGATTTTCTTCCGGATGGAGATGCCTACTTTCACATAAAGATCGCTGATCTAATTCTACATCAAGGATTTGTGGGATCACTCCCATGGATGGCCGAATCAATCCATGCTACAAAATATGTTGATTACCATTTTTTGTTTCATCTCTTTCTTGCACCATTCGCGCTCGTATTTTCAGATCTGGCTCTAGCTGCACGGACTGCTACGGCGGTGGCCGGTGCTTTCAGTTGCGCAATGTTCGCCCTGCTGCTAAAGCGCAGAGAAGCAAAGTATCGTTGGTTTTGGGTGCTTGCGTATCTTCTCGTCTCGCCTGTTTTTACGGGGCGTTTACTTTTTGGTCGCGGTGCAACGCTCTTTCTTGGAGTTCTGTTTTTATTCATTGATTCATTGGAATCGCGCAAACTGAAAGTTGCGGCCCTCTTGATGGGCGCTGCCGTCTGGTTGTACCCAGGTTTTCCAGTTCTGCTCTTGTTTTTGTTTTTCCGATTTGTTTCAGGCGGGCTTCAAGGGGACTGGCAAGTTCGCTCTACGCTTCTAATAATCGCGGCGGCTATAGTAGCGTTTATTATCCATCCATCTTTCCCTGCGCAATTCTACGGCTATTGGCTTGAGTTTGTGGTTCACGCCCTTCATCCACCGGATCTGGAAGCGATTGGCGAATGGCTGGCTCCTGACAGGGAAATTTTGTTCCTGGCCTGTCTGCCGCTTGCATTACTCATCGGTCGGCGCTTACTCTATCCTGCAATTAGAACGCCCCTTGCGTACGCGTCCCTTGTAATGGCGCTGCTCTTTTTATTTGTCCTGCCCGCATCGCTCAAACCCGTTGAATACTTGATTCCGTTTGCAATTTTATTCCTGGCACTGGAGGAAGAATCGCAGACACCGCGCAGAGTTCTTGGGAGTGCATTGCTTTTGTTTATGCTTGGATTCAGCCTCCCACAGCTTGTTGTCAGAATGAAGCAGCAAATTGAAGCAGCTAATCCGGCTGGTGAGTTTGAGGCGGCGGACTGGTTGCTCGCGAACACGCCGCACGCAAGTCTAGTGCTGATCTCCTGGGGCGAATTTCCAAAATTTTTCTTCAGAAACAGCGAGAATAGGTACCCGTTCGGTTTGAATCCGGTTTATTCGTACGGAAACAATCCAAATCGTTACTTGTTGCTTCGTGCTTTTCTCGAGGCGAACGCGCAGAACTTTTATGAAGTTCCGCGGATACTCGGTTCGCAATACGTTGTTTTGAGCCCCCTTGCTCACGAACGGACGATTGGGTTGCTTCTTCAAATGCCTGAAACAGCGACTCTCGTTTTTCGAAATCAAAAATTCTTCATATTTAAGTTCAAGCCCTAGCTCACCTACGCTCAACAGTTTAGTTTTCCTGGCGCCGATCAGATTAACAGGCGCTGTCTCGCTCCACATCAGGTGCGTATAACGTCACGAACAGCTACAAAATCATAAATGCCGACTTCACGGACTGAACATACCCGCAAGAAGGGATCATACATAATTCCGTACTTCGAAAAAATTTCTGCGCAAAAACTCTTACTGGATTTGTATCTAATGTAGTTTAAGGAAATGTTCGGGCGGTTCGGAGAAAACGAACACCAGAAATGTTTCAGTAAATTGTTCGAGGGGGATTCATAATAAAGGTGAGAAATGAAAACCCTATGCATTGCAATCGTAGATTCCAGGTCGTCTGTACGGAATCAGAATGAAGGTGGTCCGCAAAATTCTGGACCTATCAGCAAACAAACCAGAAACCTCTGGTTAGACGTTATACGCTTCTGCGCTTTCTGCCGTGTCTTTCTGTTGCACGCAGTCGGGGGAGTTGCTGCCATCCATGGGACAGCATTTCTTGAGGAACTTACCAATCAGCTTCGGCACGGTGTTACTTGCTTCTTTGTTTTGAGCGGTTTCCTGATGGGCCGGAAACTTGCTAAGACCAATTTCAATACCTCGCGATTCATAGGAGACCGATTCCTCCGCCTTGTCCCCTCATATTGGTTTTTCTTGTTATTTATGTCAGTCGCCTATTTTTCTTTCGCTGGCAAGGATAAGGGAGTGATGCTCTGGGGTGCCGTCTGGGATATGCTTTTCCTTTCCGATTATCTGCACGGAGCGCATGCGCATACATGGGCTGTCGCTGTAGAAATGAAATACTACTTGCTGGTAGCTGGTCTGGGTGCAGTCCTGAATCGCTATCCCAAATGGCGTACGCACATTCTTTGGACTTCTCTGGTTAGTTTTTATGGAATAGGTTTGATCAGTAGATTGTCGTCTACTGTGAGTCCCGAGATCAGCTCCACCGTAACTATGTTTCATGAGAGACTCGATGATTTTGCAATTGGAATGGTAGCAGCTGAGATATCCGCATTCCCCTTGATTCGGTCGGCAAAAACTTCAAGGATGATGCTAGGAATAAGCATGGTGTTAATGCTTGTAGTCGTATATTTTCCACTTAACTGGGCAAGGCAGAGTATTCTTGCCTTTGCGTTTGCCCTCTTGATCCTTACTACCTCTGTTACCAGGATCCAGTCTCCTGCGTTTCTTACGTATCTATCAGGACTTACATATAATGCGTACCTCTGGCACTTTGCTGTTGGGGCTATTTGTCTCGTGATATTTGTGCACGCACCAGGTCAGGCAACTCCAGTGAGGATTTTGATTGGCCTGGCGGTCGGGTTTGTGATGAGTCTAGCAACGGCCAGATTGATGCAGAAATGGATTGAAAATCCATTCAGGGCCTTCCTGGTTCGGATTTATACGTGGTGCGTGTCGGCCCCAGGCGCGGAGTATCGATCCGTTGAACTTACAGGCGGTCTCAAACAGGCACTTGATAAGAATTAATACGGATAAGAAGGGCGACTGACGTAACAAAATCTCTCTGAAAGTGTGCGTTATGTAAGACTTTGTTGCGTTTGTTGATGGGGCGTTTCATTCCAGACGAGAATGAAAGACATGCCCGGCGCACGGAATGTTTTGATCATCCTCGCCTCGTTTCTAATGGGACTTGGGTTCAGTCGGTGTGATGCAAGTCGGGAAGATGGCATCCTGGCTCTTGGGGCCGCCCAGGAGACTCTGCAATATTCGCCCTGTGCTGAGTATTCAAAGCCCCCCAACCTGGCATTCCTACTCCCTGAGTATTCCGCCAGGTTTCAACTGGATCAGACCCAGTACGAAACCATTCTTGTTGGCGATTCTTCCATGGATTTGTCTTCTCGATATCCGGGATTCCTATCCGCAACTACACAGTCGGTTGCTGTATTCGGAAACACCATGTGCGACATGATCATGCAACTGCCGGCGATTAATACAGTCGCCCCGTTGGCGATAGTCGTAAGCAGTACCGGCGCAAATGATCTTAAATATGTTCCCAGAATTGCAACTACACAGATTGTTAACACCGGTGCTCTGCTTGTGCAGAACTTACGGTCACGTTTTCCGAATGCTATGCTTGTGATGGTCGCAATCCATCCGAGGGAAAATGAATATGTCAATGTGAACAAAGCTAGTGTGAATTCAGGTGTGCAAAGCGCGCTGCGCAACTCCCCAGGGAAGGGCTGTTTCTATGATCCTCTCCCGTTATTCGGCGTTGCAGAAGGACAGCCAGCTCGATCGGAAGACTTACTGGATGATCAAACGCACTACAATCAAAACATGTCGTTCAAGATCAAAGCGGCCGTTCAGGAGATCTGCAAAATTACGATTTAGGATTGGTTTCGCATCTTAGCTTGATCACTTCAAGTATACTGGACTGAATGTCGCGCATCAGGAATTTACTCCACATTGAAGAGTACCAATTGAAGCTTGTTGAGAGTCTGTGCTGGCTGCTCAAGTGGAGACGGATCTGTCCGTTGGCCAATGGTTCAATTTCGTAGCGGCCGTTCAATACGTCAAAGTAGCGCCCGCCAACCGTCACATGTTCGTCTAACGTTTCGAGGGGTGTTGCGTTTGGATCCACCTGAATATGAAATCCAATTGAGCGCTGTGGTTGCCATTCGTGAACCGTCTCAACAAAGACAAGGCCGCGCTCAAAACTTGCCTGACGAACCCCGCCAATCCGCTCAGCTGAAAGTGTTGCTTCGACCGGCTTCGGGAAGCCCAATCTATAAAAGAAACCGGTCTGCTGTTCTGTGATTTTTGGAACTCGAATGATATTTTGCCAGACGCGTTCTCTGGTTGCATGTATTTCAATCGAAGTTGCGGTATTAAAATGTTCTGTTGGGAGGGGCATCCTGATTTCTGCCTGGCCCATGATGGGAGGAGCGATAACAAGTAAAAGCCCGAAAGAAAGTCGAATCCTTGGATCGTGACTGGATGTTAAGATTATACCGGCCAGGATTCCGCCCACGGACGCAAGCGTCAGATAGATTGGCAGTCCGAGAATTAAGCAGATGCTTCCCTCCCATTGCCAGAGATACGCGGAAGCCATTGAAAGGGCAGTGGTTAGCCAGGGCATCATGATTCGATACGCCCAGCTTCTGCGTAACTCTGGTTTTGCAAAAATGAGAGTCAATGCGCCCATCACAAGCGGCAGAACAAAAATATAACCGAGGGTCATAAGAACTTTAGAGTTCTCAGCTGATCCGGCCCTGCCCATCAACTGCAGTAGAATACCGTAAATCAATCCCGCCAGGACGCCTGGACCCACAGCTTTGACCATTCCGAGGACTGAAACTTGACGCATGCTCGCAGAAAGCGATTCGCGGCACCTATTGCAAGCAATTCCTAATCGTTCAGTATGGTTGACCGTTGATGCAAATGGTTTAGAAAGCGCTATTGTGAAGCGCGGAAGTCAAAGCAATCCAGATGCACGTTTTCTCTCCGTGCAGCGTGAATCTGAGCCGGGTGAAAGCATATCCCCACTGACAGAGATTATCAAAGATTCTTCAAAAAGTATTCTTAGTCGAAACGACAGTCCCGATGTTGGCTTTTCGGTGAGCCTGAATCCATATCGGGGATGCGAACATGGTTGCATTTATTGTTACGCCAGGCCAACGCATGAATATCTGGACCTATCCGCAGGCCAGGATTTCGAATCAAAAATTTTTGCAAAGTACGATGCTGCATCACTATTGCGCAACGAGCTTTCGCACAAGCGGTTTAAACCAGAACCAATTGCTCTAAGCGGTGTTACTGATCCGTACCAACCGGTCGAACGAAAGCTGATGATAACCAGGGACTGCATCGATGTGCTGCGTGATTTCAGGAATCCTACTATCATAATAACTAAGAATCACCTGGTCACGCGCGATATAGACTACTTTCGGGAAATGGCAGAAAGCAATCTCATTCGAGTGATTTTGTCGATAACGACACTGGATGAGAATATCCGCGCGCGGATGGAACCCAGGACTTCCACAATCGTAAAACGTCTACACGCGCTTGAAATGCTGCGCGCAAACGGAATTCAAACAGGTATCTTGATGGCTCCGGTCATTCCAGGGTTAACCGACCATGAAATTCCCTCCATACTAAGAACCGCGTCTGATGCCGGTGCTGAGTTCGCGCACTATGTTTTGTTGAGGCTTCCCCACGGAGTGAAGGATCTATTCCAGGAATGGCTTTCACTTCACTTTCCGGATCGAAAAGCAAAAATACTGGGACATTTGCGCGAAGCTTACGGAGAAAAATTGTATGATTCGCAATATGGAGTTCGCGGCAAAGGTGAGGGAAGTTTCGCCGATCATGTAAGGAAGCTATTTCGAATTTCAAAACGAAAGTACGGTCTCGATAGACCCTTGTCGCCACTGAGGAGTGATCTGTTTACTCCCGTTCAAGGCGAGTTGTTCAGATGATATTGATTTCATATTAAGTTCTTGCTCCAGAAGATGTAGGAATTCCCATACGTTATGACTGTCTCGAAATTGAGGGACTTGTTTTCTTCACCCCGATTCGTAATTGCTGTCTTCATCTTTCTAATTCTCACGGGACTTGCTGTCCTTGCCAGTCGGAACGCACTCTTTGTGGCCGGTGATGCCGGAACAAAGTTACTTCAAACCCAGGATTTTGTAGCACACGATTTCAAGTCTTTCAGTTGCATCTATCCCGGAAAATCGATTGATCCAGAGGAGGAGTTTTTTCCTTTCTGGGCTCCGTTCGCTTACAAGTTGAATGGGAACTGCCAATATGTTTTTCCCGTTTTCCTGGCCGCTTTCAACACTCCAGCGTTCCTTCTTGCGAAGGGAGCAGGATTCTTTCTAATCAGTGCGCTTGCAAGCATTGGGATCATCTTCCTGGTTTCCGGGATCGGTTCAACACTCAATCTTAACCAACGGGAACGTGCGATTGTTCTGTGGATTGCGGCCCTGGGTATTGGCCTACCGTCCTATGCACTTAATCCAAATGAACCGGCCATCAGCTGTTTCTTTTCCCTACTAGCCGTCTATTATTTCCTGAGGGAAACTAATACGTGTTACGTATTATCAGGAATGGCAGTTGGCGTTGGACTCCTTTTGCGTCCGGACGCGGTGCTCACGGGCGCTGCCCTAGGCTTATCAATGTTGATTTTCTACAGAGTTCCATTTTCCCAGAAGCTGGGACGTTTGATTCGCTTCTCCGTTCCGATTGTGTTTTTTGCTGGCGTTCTGTTCCTTGTTAACTTCGCATTATTTGGGCACCCAATGGGTGTACGCAGTCACGAGGTGGAGGGCATGGAGACGCACGTTGCAGTGCGTCTTGCTTCTCTGATGTCCTACTTATTTGGAAATTCAGAGGCTGTTTTTGTTCGCACACCAATTTTCATTCTAGCAATCTTTCTATGCGCAGCCTTGCTCCTTAGAAATCGAAGTGCAATCTTCTCAGAAATCACCGCAACGCCACGAGTGCTGACTCTGATTCTATGCGTCGTCATTGTGATATTTGTAATTCCATTCCTCTGGACAAATCCAAATCACGGCGGACCGCGATTTGGGGAACGGCATCTGTTTAATGCGTATCCGTTGCTCGCAATTCTATCAGGAGTTTTTCTTACTCGCGTTAAGCTTCAGATTTGGCCAGCGCGGATTCTGGTTGTTCTGGTCGTCGCGTCGGTAGTGTTTACAAGCCGAGCAAACCTACAAGGATTCAAGGGTTCGCTCAATCTTCAAAGGGTCCGTGCCCTTGACTCAATGGCGCTTATCAAAGGAACGGAACCAAACGCAGTCGTAATACTTCGTCACTTTTATCTGGGTGATATGATTTACGCTTCGTTTCTTGATCGGGTGTATTTCGTTGCCGACAACGACGCAAAGTTTGCAAAGCTTGAAGCCAGACTGCGGAGTCAAGGTGTGAGATCGTACTATGTGCTGCACAGCCGAGCTCCCTTTCGCGGTACCATCTCAGACGCTAGCGGAAAGGAAATGCATTTTCCGGAGACAATGGTGCCACAAGGAACGTTCTATAAATCTGTAAGCGATGATCGCGGGACAGAGCTCTGGGAATTGCGTCGTTACGATTTGTGACCGATGTTTTTACGAAGAGCCAGACCATTTCTGATTCTGCTTGCATGGCTTGCCACATGCATTCTAGTCATAGTTTACATTAAGACAGCCTACCAATCTTCACGGTTCTTCCAGTTTGTTTGTTTGGTTGAGTTTGTAATTGCCTTTGCGGCAGGTATTTCGAGCCATCGATGGAGATTTGTTCTAGTTGGTTTTGCGATCTTAAGCTTTCCCCGTATTCCCTCAATACTGGGCCAGGCCGCCTTGCACAATGTATTGTTTCCGCTATTCCTCGGATTGGCGTTTGGACGATTGCTGATTGGCTTTCGCTTCCTTGCAGCAAGATCAAACGACGAACCGACTCCATCCTATTCCGGATATTTCACACTATTCGTGATCCTTCTGCTGTTGAGCGCGTCGGCGAGCAGTGTTCTGCAGTATTCCGAATTTGAAATCTCGTTCGCTAACAGAATTCTCGCTCCCGGAATGACGACGCATTATGCCATGTTTCTTTCCACCACTCTTGCGCTGAACTTACTGGCACCGCTACTCTGGATTGCCGCTGAGCGAGCCGTGGCTGCAAGTCATGACAGATCTAGTCCCGTAAGAGATGTAACGGAAGTTGCCACTGCTGCGAACCCAAATGAAGTAGCCAGGTATGTAGCCATGGGAGTGACGTTAGGCGTAATTGCTTACGCAGCCGTGGCTCTACTACAGGGAAGCATTGCTTCACTGAGTGCGGGGATTGCTGACCGTGGGATTGAAATGGGCAGAAGACCTGGCCTGTTTTCTGATTCCGGGTCATCCGGGGCAATTCTGTGTTCTTTGATCATGATGGCCGCGATTTTCATATTTCCGAAACGACGAGTTGCGAGTTTTTCCCTCTTTCTATTGATGTTCTGCATTACAATGCCCTTCCAGGGGCGCGTGATCTGGCTGGGACTGGCCGGTGTATGTATGGTCCTTCCATTTTGTTATAATCAGCTTCATCTGAGCCCAAGACCCTTGATGGTTGCCGTTTTGTTTTGCGCCACTCTCCTGATCGTGGTTTTGTGCTTTGGGAAGTATTCTATCCTGGACACTGACTTGGTCTTTCAGGCTATGCAACGTATAGATCCTGTTCGACCGACTCTCCTGGATTGGGGACTTGAGATCTTCTGGAAATCGCCATGGGTAGGGCATGGGCTCAACAGCTTCATCCCACAACTTATGGAATCTGAAGTGATTCATCCCGAAATCTTCCCGGAAAACTCACCGGGCCTAATCCCGGGAATATTGAACGACGTTGGGATCCTGGGATTCTTAGTGCTTGCAGTCCTTCTAGGACGATATTTGCGATTGCTCGCCCAGACGATGTCAACTTCCGCTTTTGCGGATATTCAATTGCGTGCGTTTGTATTCTTACCGCTTTCTCTTGCACCGACCTTCCTGATTGGATATCACGTTTTACACCCGGAGATTGCTGCGTTCGTTCTGCTTCCTTTACTCGTTGTGCCCCCGGGTCGCTAGGCCAGCCATTGCTAACATCACGCAAGTGTGAGAAGGAACGTATCGCGCCACCGAATTCCTTCTACGTCCGGAAGCACGGGGATGCGGACTTTCTCCATTACGGTGAATATTCCAGGGGGCCTGTGATATCGACCCGGATCGGCTGCGATTATCCGGACCCCGGCCTGTGCAGCGATTTGAAAGAATCTGGTTGCTATTGTGGCGAGCGAGGATTCGTAGAAAACGTCGCCCGAGACTATTATATCCGGTTTAAAACGTGTGAGAGTGGCTTCACAGAACGCATCACCGGTTTCGATTTCAAAATTAACACGATTCAATGCTGCTGTTAGCGTTGCTGCTTCAGTCGCACATGGATCTGAGTCCATTGCAAGCACACTGGCCCCCGCAAGGGTCGCTGCAATCGATGCAAGACCGCTTCCACAGGCCGCATCAAGGACTCGCTTGCCTTCGAATTCAGTTGGATGATCGAGTATGAATCGTCCAAGGGCCCTGGAACCAGGCCAGACAATGGCCCAGAACGGAATGGTGCTCTGGCTTTGTTCTCCGTTTGAGACAATTTCCCAAACCGAGTCTAGTCGCCGGGCATTCCAGCATTTTATCTCAGGGCAGAGGGCATCCGGCTCACACCGTGCCATATTCTTGAATGTGTGCTTTACTCCGAAAAAAGACCCCATTTTCTGTTTACACGGTACCCACCTAAAATTTCCATGCTAGCTCGGAGTTTTTTCTTTGGCAACGATACGCAAACCCAGACACAAAACATGTAGGACAGTGGGTTACTGTCTCTATGGCAGCCCAAAATGTCCTTCAGTGAAGCGGCCAACGCCTCCGGGTCATCATTCGGACGGCCGGAAAAAGAAGAAATCGCCATTTGGTGAGCAGCTGCTCGAAAAGCAAAAATTGAGACTTACATACGGTCTCATGGAAAAGCAATTCTATACTACGTTTACTCGCGCTTCCCGCATGAAAGGCAACAAATCGGATAACTTCCTGATTCTCCTAGAGAGCCGCCTGATGACCCTGGTCTATCGGCTTGGTCTGGCTAGAACTGTATTTGATGCGCGCCAGTTGATTCGTCACGGCCACGTGACCGTGGATGGTCAGCGCGTTGATATTCCAAGCTTCCTTGTGACCCCAGGACAGTTGATTGGGTTGTCAGACGAATCTAAAGGCCTGGACCGTATCAAAATGGGTCAGGAAACCAGGACGTCCGCAAGTGCGCCAACGCCATATCTTGAAATCCAGTCTGATGGTGTTTCAGGTAAGTTCCTGGGTGTTACAAACGCACATGATATTCCTGTAACTCGTATCAACGTCCAAAAGATCGTAGAATTCTACAGTAAATAATTCGGCTCTGGCGGCCCCGGCGCCCGATCTCTGACCGGAAAGCGAAGCGGGCCTGCCCCTCGGCACGGAGTTCCGAGCCTCGTGCCGGGCCGGCACGACCTGGCGGACCCACCTGTGTACACAGTTTTGAATACTCGCTCGGAGCGAGGCCTGAATCAGGCCTCTTTTTCGAGTAACAGACCGGACATCTCCCGCATTCTAGCGGAAAACTCGAGTAGTTTGCTGGAAGGAACTTCCTGCATCACTTCCCCTGTCAGGTAATTCAATAACGATACCTGTAACGTTCCGTACTCAGGGTGAACCTTGAATTGAAACCTTGTGTGGTTGCGGTCTTCGTGAAACAGGTTCAGGGCTTGTACTGCGGATTGTATTTTCTTATTATTCTCAGGTGTACTGGCCACATCATGGCCTACGTCCTGAGTTCCGATTGCCTTCCCTGGCTCTGTTTCAGTGAGGCGCGCCACGGTTTCGCGTGGCATGGGCACCGAATGCCCAACTATGCTTACAGCTTCCATGTGCTATCTCCTGGGACATCCTGTCCCTGTTATGCCAATCGGAAACAGGATAGGGTACCTTAACGCTTCAGGAGAAAAAAAGTCAAGTTTCAGGAGCATCTGACCGACCGAAACGAGTCTGAGCAATAAAAAAGCCGGGTCGCAAAACCCGGCTTTCAGTTATCAGGACGAATCCCGAATTAGCGACGGTTGTAGTCTTTTTTAGCGCCGCCGTGTGATTCGCTGCTTCCACCTTGCCATACTGTGTAGTAAGGAGTCCAACGATCATAGTTATAGTAGCAAGTGCTCAGCCAGAGGAATCCGCAAGCATATGACTCAGTCATACGTGCGCTGCCTCTAGTACAAGAAACGCCTACTCCAGTTACACGGTTAACGCTGCAAAGGCTATGGTTAGCCAGAACGCCGTCATCTTTAGCTGGGAGAAGTGGGCTGGTTACGTTCAGGTAATCAGATCCTTCGCCAGATGTTGTGTAGTATGTGCGACCGCGAGCCTGGTTGTGATCAAAGCCACCGCGCGCTCCACCAGTACTAACTGATTGGTCAAGTTGGCCACCCAGTGTGTCAAAGCCTAGCCATGACAGGTAAGAAGTAGAGAAATCAGCGAGTTCTGATCCACCAGCTGCAGAAGCCATCAGTTGAATGCGGCTAATGTTTGTGCTTGGGTTGTTCAGGCCGAAGTAAGCTGCGACTACAAGTCCACCAGTTGAGTGTGTGTAGATTTCGCAGGTGTTACCAGTTCCGCAGAAAACACGAAGTGCATCGTTCAGTTGTTTTTGAGCACCACAGTTGTTCCAGCTGTATGCGCCGCCGCTTTGAGTTCCGTCAAAGCCAACATAACGAACGTTTGCAAGACCAGTTACAGTCCCGCCCCAATAGTTGTTATAGTCAGTTGTTCCGCTTGCTGTACTTGTCAGAGCCTGGCAATGGTTTGATCCAGAACGTCCGTGTACAAAAAGTTTGTAGGTAGCTGCCGAAAGATCTCCGGCTAACAGACCCACGAATGCTAACATTGCTAATTTACGCATTGTTATTCCCCCTACGTGGTTTAAAGTGTATGGTGCAGTGTGCAAAAGTTTCTAAAAAGCGGCAAGCGCTTTTTGAGAAAAAAGGGAATCAGGTTAATTTTTTCTGAGCGGAGAAGACGGCAATTTTCTCCTCTTCCTTGATCTCAATGTCCATCTCATCGAAGAGTTTGACCATTACCATCATGCCCCGCATCAGAGTAGTGGTGCTTGTGTACTTTCCAGCTTCGATGTCTTTTTCGAGCCTGACCTCACTCAGTCGATTTGTAATAGTGATGTGAAATACGTGATTCTCGATTGAATAGCGAATTGAGATAGGGCTGTGATCGCTGTACTTGACGGCATTTTCCATGGCCTCGGTGGTCGCTATGCTAACATCCATGACGAAATCTTCATTTCCGCCATGAAACCGCAAATAGGACTCCAGGCGGGAGCGCACCATCTGAATGGGCGATTCACGAAGGTTGCCGGAAACCAGGTATTCCTGGCGTTCTTTCACTTCAATGGGTCCAGAAAGGATAAATTCGCCTTCAATGTCAGGGTGTGATTTAAAAATGCCCTGGCCGATGAGCAATTGCAGAGTTGGTCCGGCGTCTGCTATGGTTTGACCGGTGGCAAACGAGGCCCAGGCCGCGAAATCCTTGGCGGTTCCCTGGCATCCATCGCGCCCAAGCTTCACAAGTATTTGCTCCAGTGAGTCCGCCACGTTGATATGGGGACCAATGGAAGGAATCGTTTAGAACGCAAGCAAAAAGGGATTCGTGCCACGCGTAGATAGAATCGCTACAAGATTTTAAAGGATTGACATTCCCCTGGCAGGCTAGCACCCGATGAGGGTGGGATTGGTAAAGATCTCTATCTTCCAGAAAACAATCCCTGAACCACTGGGACCTTCGGCTTTTAAAAAGCTTTCTGGACTTAAATCAGACTTTCTGGTTCTGCCGGAATATCTATTTGCAGATTCAACTGTGCGCGATCATGCAAATGGAATCGAGAAGAGCAAATCTACAATAGACTGGCTGCTAAAGCTTAGCGATCTGTACAAAGGAATTATCATAGGTGGATCGGTCTTGCTGCAGGAAGACGGAAAGCTGTTTAATGCCACGCCAGTCATTTACAACTCGCAGGTAGTTGACTATTATAGGAAACGCAATCTAACAGATAACGAAAAGAAGGTGTTCGCCGCGGGAAGTGAGCCAGGAATCTTCATTCTGGGCGGCTTCCGGTTCGGCGTTTTGATCTGTGCAGACGTGTTGCAACCAGAGCAGCTCGACGAGTTGGCCGCAATGGGGGTTCAACTTGTCTTCACCGTAATGAACTCACCGTTTCGCGAAGAATCGGTTGAAGAAAAGCGTGCACGCGATGAAAAATTATTCTGCGGACCTGCGGCAAAGCACAACATGGTTATCGCCAAATGCTGCGGTACTGGAACCACGTTTGGAAAAAAAATCCAGGGAAGATCGCTGGTGGTTACTCCCAATGGAATCAGCTGGCGCGTGTCCCTTGGCGAGGAAGATAAGGAGATCGTTAAGACAGTAATTGTTCAAGCGCCTTCAGCTTGAATCAATGCAGCAAACAACAGCGACGTACTGTACGGCTGGTAGCCCGGCATTTCATTGTGCAACCTCTCTTTGAAAGAGAATAAGGCATCCAGTTTTCTGCGGTTGGCCTCCGGTTCTTGCGCAAGTTCATGAATCCATGCAAGCGTTGCAAGTTCCCAGAGTCGCATTCCGCCGAACGGTTCAGTCTGCTTATCCGCTGCCTTTTCTGCGCCTTTTTCCTGATCGATTAGCCATTTTTCAAGCTCGACTAAATCCAATCGACTGTGGATTCCTTTTACGCGCGCACGTAAGTCATTGAATAACGTAGAAGTGATTATACTTTGATTTTCGAGACTCCCGCCCAGGAGATCCAGAGTGCTCTCATCGATTCCAGGCGACAATTCGCGAATTGATTCGCGCGGCAGAAGCTGAAACGGTACGATCACGCCACGACTTATTACGGTTGGTTTGAGTAATTGTAAATCCGACACAAGGAAGATGAAGCGAGTGTGTTCCGGCGGTTCTTCCAGCGTTTTCAGCAGGGCTGTTTCCGCTTCATCCTGAATTGCAGATGCATCAGGAAACAAAACAAAACGCATTTCTGCTTCATGCGGCCGATACGAAAGTCTGCTTGTGATCAACCAGCGGATTGTAAAATCTTCGGGCTTCTTACGATCACCTATCTTGACTCGATCGGCCGGGAATCGAATATAATCAGGATGCTCTCCCTTGAGCATCTTCCTGCAAGGAATGCACTGACCGCAGGCGGAACGCGTGTCGCAAAACAGTGTGCGCACGAAGACTTCTGCAGCGGAGTATTTACCGGTTCCGTCTGGTCCCGCGAAGATCAGAAGAGGCGGTATGGGCCGCGTTAGATACTGATTCAGTATGTGAAGTGCGCGGGGCTGCCCTTTGAGTTCTGTGAAATGATTCAAAGTTGTCGAAAACCCGGTCATTTCTGACCGGGCACACTCTTCCTGTCCCTATTTTTGTACGATGTTTCTAATAAAAGGGAAACAATTGTAAACCTGTTTTTTAGGCAGGTCGTATATTTTTTCGTCTAAGCTCCGTTTTTTTCACCTTTTCTATTGACTTAAATCCAGAAAAATGTTTTTGAAGGCCACCATGCGAATTGCCATCACCTTACTATTAAGTCTCGCGCTATTCGTCGGCTGCAAATCCGGCGATGAGGCACCCACAGAAGTTAGTCCTCTTGTCTCACTCTTGAATCTGAATTATGTAGAAGCCTATGCCTGGAACGGTACGCTCACCAGTCGGGAATGCGCAGCGGATAACGTTATCACTCAGGTTATTAGCTGCGAAACCTACCAAGCGCTAGAGCAAGAAACAGTTGCGACAGTGCCAAATAATGCTACAATAGTGTTCCAGCATACAGCCAACAACGTGCTCAATGCAAATCTAACCCTGGTTCTACCAAACTACAATCTGCTGCCAACTAACCTGTATCAGGTTTCGGCCAGCATTGTTACCGAGCAGGGCTATGACACTGGTTCCGGAAATATCAATACCATGCGCCTGGGTTCTCAAATGTCTTCTGTCTCTGCTAATACAACGCGGGCTGAGCTGATCGATTTTTCGGCGACAAATGATCCCGCTATCTTGCCAGGAACCATGAAGGTGAGACTGAGCGACTCATCCCAACCCAACGCGGGCTCCCTCGTGGTTACATATGGCTTTAATCTTGTGAGAATGTACTGAGGATGATGATGAAAAAGACGTTAATCGCTATTGCTATATTCCTTCTCGCGGCCTCGGTCTACGCCCAGCCCAAAGAGGTAGAGAATCAACCCGAAACGAAAACCACAACCGCACCAAAGCTTGAGGGGTTGAAGTTTACTGGTCTTCCGTTGATCAGCTTCAGCACAGATGATGGATTCGGAAGAGGCGTGCGCGCATATGCCACATACTATGAGGACGGGTACGCACCGTTCAAATTCCAGGCCTATGCGCAGTATTACAAGACAACCTTTGGTTATGAATACCATGAAGGCTCGCTCGATATGCTGAACTTTTTGGGTCTCGGGCTCCGTCTGCGCGTAAACGTGGGCTTAGAGCGTACACTCAACGCCCAATGGTACGGATATGGAAACTATCATGATCTGCGCCGCATCAAGAAGATCAAGAATGGAGAAATTCCAATCAATGAGAATACGCCACCCGCAACACAGCGTGATTACTATCAATATGATGATGACATAACACTGAATACGCTGGCACTTACAAACCCTTCGACTGCTGGTCTCAGAGCGTTTAACCCATCGCGTAGAATTCTCCGTGAAAGTCAGAACAAGTACTTCTATTATGATCGGATCAAACCATTTGCAAACCTTTCTACGGAAAACTTTATCGGAGATTCCAATTTCAAATGGTTCGTTGGTTTTCGTGGACAGAGTTACAAAATTCAGTCGTATCAAAACGACATGGAGAATGGCAACACGGTTGCAAACATCAAGACTCTGATTGATAACGAACAACCACTTGGCTATGATGCCACTGAGAAACGGAGATTCGTAAACGGATTGCGCGGAGCTATCGCCTACGATTCGCGTCCGCGTGAAAGGGAAACCAATCCAAACGCCGGTATCTTTACGGACTTCCATGTTGAGGGTGTGGGCAAAGGGACTGGTAGTAACTATTCTTTCACAAGAACCACAGCAACCTTTCGCCAGTATCTTGACATCGCTCCATCTTTCTTCAACTCATATGACAAGGAACTTGTGTTTGCATACAGGCTTCTGGGTCAAAAGACTCATGGGGATGTACCTTTCTTTGAAGCAGGTCGCATCTACACCATGCGCGAGAATGCAGAAGGACTGGGTGGTAACGGTGGCGTTCGCGGTTATTCAGCTAATCAGTTCGTAGATCGCGTAATGACTATTGCTAACGCTGAAGTTCGTCTCACAAGCTTCAAGATTGGCGCACTGGGTGGTATGGACTTTGTTATCCTTGGATATCATGATGAAGGCCGTGTTGCTCCTACGGTAAAGGAAATCGATGGGAAGGGCTGGCATAAAGCAAACGGGGGCGGACTCCGGATCGTATGGCAAAGGAACACAGTCATTAACATCAGTTATGGCCGTTCGCAATACGGGTCCAACGGAAACTTCTCCTTCAATCACCTGTTCTAATACGTGCGGGTCAACCGGCCCGCAAAAAATTGAACTTTCCAACGCTGGATGCCATCTCAGTTAATGATCGTATGATTCGACTGATTGGCATCCTTCTAGTTTTCTTGAGCCTTGCAATGGCGACAGTTTATGCGCAGAGTCCGCGCGGAGTTGAAATTGTTCAAAAGGCCAATGGCGTTTATATTTACAGTTACGCGGAAACAATCGACCCAATAGATCCTAAGAAAGATTTTCAATCAGTCAGACAGGTCACAGACCCGGAAGTTATTGCAAGGCTTAAACGGATTCTGAAAGACAACTCCGCTTACGACCCTCAATTCAAAGCCCGCTGTCTACCCGTCTGGGATGCCGGAATCGAATTCCGTGCAGAGCAAGAAAGCAGACTGTACTTATTTTCGTTTAGATGCAATACTATCAAGTCGGTTGAAGAAAACATGTTCAAGGATTTTACTCCGCAGCGCGCAGAGCTGTATCCGTTGCTTAGATTTGAAATCAATGACCGCACCTCCCTGGCAATGCCGAGGTAGTCTATGCGATCCGTCATCCTTTGCTCGCTATTATTCGTAACAGGGCAGGCCTTCGCTGAAAAGCAGCCAGTCGTTGCAATCCTCCCATTCCAGAATAAGGACGCTGCTGCCGGTGAGGAAATGGCCGCGCGAATTTCAACCGAGATAGTGAACCGCCAGGCCTTTCCCGTTGCAGAAAGAAATCAGTTGAGAAAAGCCCTTGAAGAGCTTGCCCGCGGGCAGAGCGGATTGTTCAATGAAGGTCAAGCTCCACAGCTGGGTAAAATGCTGGGCGCAGAGTATTTGATTTTGGGTGAGATACTTCCGTCAACGGATAGGACCCTGAAGGCTACCATGCGGGTAATTAGAGCTGAGACAGGTGTTGTAATTGGCGCCGCAGTAAACAGTGGCGACGCGGAGAGTCTTTCGCGCGAATTCAGCGCAAGCGCGATCAAAACAATTTCAATTCACTCAATGCTCGACAATCCTGACAGTCCGTACACAGTTCTATTGCAGTTGAACAAAGGGAAGAATCCCCAGTACAAACTGGGAGAAAAGTTACAGCTAAAGTTCAAAGTGTTAAAGCACGATCCTTACGCGCCAACCCGTGTTTATGTTTCGATTTATTCTATTGGTGGCGACGGCACAATGACGCTCATTTATCCCAATCGCTTTTCCGGTAATGAAGGCGTGATTGTAGACAAAGAGTATGCATTTCCTGGAGAGAAGGACGATTTTGAATGGAAACTGGTCCCGCCAGCCGGGGCTGAAACAATTCAGGCAATCGTGTCAAGCAAGCCCGTGCGCCTTCAAAATGAGCGCTCCACCTCAGCCTTTACAGTCCTGCCAGCAAAAGAAAGCCAGGCAATGTATCGCGGAATTCAAACCGAACTCAAAGAGGAAAAGCGCGGTGATTGGGCCGCGGAGCGCGTAACGTATATCCTTAAAGATTAGCACAAGAAACAACTACTAGCCCCTTCAGAACAGGGGAGGCCCCTCCCGATAAAGAATAGGAATGTCCCTCTTAACCCTGGATCTTCAGATTCCAAAGAGCGAGTCGGTGAATATTCCGCAGCTCCTCAATGGCTCGGCAGGCGAAGTTCTGTCCTGGAATCTGCTGTACTCTGATCCGCAATCGGCTTATTATCGAATCGAACTGTTTCAGAGCAAATCCAGTCCAGACGAACTAGAAACTAAAATCTTGAAAGGTTGCCCTCAAGCAAGGGTCAAGATCAAAGACGAATCTGCTGCTGCGTCTGATCCTCTCTTGCACGTAACGCCGGCTCGTTCACTTGATTTCCGCAAAGCATTCCATCGCACTTCTCCAGAGTTCGTCGATAGTACGTCGCAAACAGTAATCCGCGAGCGCAAAGATCTGCGTAAACTTTCAATGATTCGGGATCGCGTATTGTTTCTGTCCGACGGGGCTGCCCTTAGTATCAGGCAGCGAGCCGCAATTGCTCTGGAACGCGATGCATATCTGGCCTGTAAGTTTGGTGACCTGCAGGCAGTTCCGATGCTCCTCGAAGCCCGCAATGATGAAGAATTCCTTAAATCCGTTCTTTGCCTTGCCCAAAACGCATTTGTGATTCGTCTTTCAATGCTCGCAAAAAGCCAGGCCGTTCAGTTGGCTGAACGAATCGCAGAACAACTTCCAATTCCACTGGTTCACGCTGAGTATATTGAGACATCAGCGATCATTGCGGCCATTACAGCAAACGCGTTCAGCTTTCATAAGGTCGATCTGACCGGCAAAACCATTGCGATTGTGGGACTTGGACCAGCGTCCCTTGGCTTAATGCAAATTCTCAAACGCATGGGAGCGTCAAAACTCTATGGAGTTGATGCCGAATACTCGCAGGCGACGCGTTTTGAGCGCGAAGGTGGAATTGCAACATCCATAGATTTTGCCCTTGAACGCTCAGACGCAATTGTTGTTACACCAGGAACACCCGTTCTGCTCGACGGTCGTCGGCTAACGCCAGGCCAGATCGTTCTTTCGTTTACACCAGGAACTGTTGAGATAGGCGGACTGTCTGCCGAAGCAATCGAACGTGTTCATTTCTGCCAGGAACCGCACCCAATGTATGCCTGCCCGGGAATCCTGCGGGGCATCCATGAATTCGGAATTGAAACTGTAACGATTGAAATGGCCTACAGAGCGGCACAAGTATTAGTTGAGCGTTGCGGGGATAACCGCTTTCTGCCAATTCCCTCCGAATCACTGATTCAAGCTCAAGCAGATTCTCTTAAGACTTTCGGACGTTAGACGCTCAAACTACCCATTTGATCGAACAGCCCATGCTTGGAATTGTCTTTTCCGGCAACGGGCCCTCATCCAGAGCACTGAGAATATTCATTTCAAGACTGTGCTCTTTTACTAGCTCCGGCTTTTGCCAGTTGTCAGTAATCCTACCGTGATAGAATAATTTTCCATCTTTGAAGAGATACGGATCGGGAGTGCACTGCGCGCCGTATGCTTTGGCCACGCTTTGATTTGCATCAAACAGGTAAGGGAATGTGATACCGTTCTTCTCAGCAAATGGTTTCATCTTATCAAAAGCATCGTCCGGGTAGTTTGGATTGTTATTGGGATTGATTGCCACTGTCTGATAGCCACGGCTTCCATATTTATTTTGAAGTTCGATGAGAATGGGCCAGGAGGCGATTGCATACGGGCAGTGATTGCAGGTGAAGACCACAAGGAGGAGCTTGCTCTTTAACTCTGCCGAAGCTGCAGCCTTTCCGTTTACATCCTCCAATTCAAAGGGGATCAGTTCTGTTCCAGGCTTGAGTAGCTGCGATTCAACGAGTGCCATGTGTCAAATGGCGCTCGCCTCTTTTCCAGGACAATCAGAACACGAGTTTTGAAAACAGTGTTTCTACGTCTGGTTTGGTGATCCTTCCGAAGAATTCCAGTGCCAGCTCAGAGCGATCCGTAAAGAATCCATCAGCACCTAACTGAGAAAGGAGCCAGAGCTGCCAGCTTGAGTTGATTGTATATATGTGGACGATTCTTCCTGCACGGTGCGCGGGACCGGTATACCAGGACCAGCCCAGGTAACCCACAGGCCCAAGGTGCGCATCCATCCGGACTGCATCAGCCACTATGCCATTCCATCCTTGCTTTTTCTCCATCTCCTGGTCTACCAGAAGCACGCGCGCAACATTGGGCGCCAGCTCGAGAAGTTTCTTAATGCTATCTGCAGAGAATGACTGAAAAATAACCTTGCTCTTGCCGCAACCAGCAGTTGCAACTTTCCTCGCGGAGGAATCTCCTGGGAGTAAGTCGGGCCCACACTTGCGTTCGCCCAACCAGCCCTTTCTTTTCAGTAGATTCACAAGCTCAGTTTCGATTCCGGGATATCGTTCTGGTGACTTTGTCTCAAGGTACAATCCCGGCGATTGGTTTCCAGATTCAGCGATCTCAATGAGTTCTTCAACAGTAACAATTTTCAAACCCTTGAATCTATCGCGCGCGCGATCCTTATTCTTCTCATTAAACCAGGATCCAAAATCTAACCGCGAAAGTTCAGCCAGAGTAAACGTATCAACGGTGTGCGTTTCACGCCCAGGAAAAACTTGTGCAACATTGCTTGTACGTTCAAGAGTATCGTCATGCACAAGCACGAGAGCACCATCGCGGGTACGCTGCACGTCACCTTCCAGGTAATCCGCGCCAAGGTCTCGCGCCAGTAAGTAAGCGGCGCGAGTTTCTTCCGGAGCAAGATAGGACGCACCGCGATGCGCTACAATAGCGGGCCGCGGAATTTCCAACTTCTCAGTCAGCGCTCTTCCAGCCGCAGGTGGGCTTTGTGTTCGGGAAAAAACAAAAAACGCAAGTACCAGAACCTCCGGAATCAGTGTTAGAATTAAAATGAGCCGGATTTTGCGAAGATTCATGATCGAGAATCTGCGCGAGCAATGAATCTGTCTTTAATTTTTTGCGTTATGCTTCTATGACAAATACAATTCCGCTCTGCATCCCCAGGCCTGCCTGCGCGTGCGCCAGAGCATATCTTGCTCCGGGGATTTGACAGCCGCCGGCTCGCCCTGTCACCTGCAAATGCGATTCCATGATTCGCGCGAGGCCTGACGCGTAGAGGATTGTGCCACATTGTGCGCCGCCCGATGGATTCACAGGAATTCGC
>JAIOPQ010000027.1 GCA_021413825.1 Spirochaetia bacterium
TTCTGTGAACGGACCACGTTTTGGGTACACTTGTATTTTGGATGGCTTGTCTCTACAGCAAAGAACACGAATTCTTTGGTTTTCTGAACTTTTCCAAAAACGGAAACAAGCGCAGCCTCGTTTCCATTTCCTATGTAATACTTATCACCTCTGGCTAAAAATCCGTCCCCTTCAGGAATCAACATCATATCAGACGCAATCAGGTCAGCGCCGTGTTCTTTTTCAGAAAGACCGAATGCAAATATTCCGCCTCCCTTTAACAGCGCTGCGGTCTTCTTTTTTATTTCTTCGTTTGGACTCATCCAGATTGGACCAAGGCCTAGAATGCTCACCTGCCAGGCATACCAGTGCGAAAGGGAATAGAAACCGAGTAGCTCACTGTAGGCGGTGTTGCGCGCAGAATCCCATCTGCATTTTGATGGATCACCGTACTCGACGGGAGTAAGAAAGGTATAGAACACCTCTTTTTCCTTCAAAAAGTCAAGATAGTCGCGATACCAGACGCATTCATGATCTTCGTCCTTCATCGCACGCTTTCCTTTCTTTTCAAAGAACTGAACTGTGGCCTTAAAAATTTCGCGTGTTGGCGCATCGAACTGCGCCCAGGTTTCTGTGACAGGATTGAGCAATTTCATTCGAGCAGCATCGGAACTGACTCCAATTCTCTCAAGGCAAATTGAAATCGCGCGATCGCTATTATGCGCGGCCCGGTTTGTGTTTGCGCGCTGAAGGAACTACCGGCCCAGGTGGCAGGCCCGTGTGCTGCGTTCTGAAATTTGGAGATTTGGACCTGGATTCGGATTTGCGATGCGGTGTTCTATGTCCTTCTGATTCGCCAGTGCCACGCGGTTGCCAGGCCGGAACTAATTGATGCTTACCGCTTCCGATCAAGTCGCCCCGCCCCATCTTGCGTAACGCTTCGCGTAGAATTGGCCAGTTGTTTGCATCATGATAGCGCAAGAATGCTTTGTGCAATCGGCGAACCGTCAGACCCCGTGGAATGGGAACGTTCTCGCTGGTGCGCGTAACTTTGCGCAGCGGGTTCTTACCTGAGTGATACATTGCCGTAGCTGCAGCCATCGGTGATGGAAGAAACGCTTGAACCTGATCCGCTCGAAACCCGTTGGTCTTGAGCCATAAGGCAAGATTTAACATGTCCTGATCTGTTGTCCCGGGATGCGCGGCAATAAAGTACGGAATCAAATATTGTTCTTTTCCCGCCTGTTTAGAATAGCGATCAAACAATTCCTTGAAGCGATCGTACGCGCCGATACCAGGTTTCATCATCTTTGAGAGTGGACCTTCTTCCGTATGCTCAGGAGCAATCTTCAGGTAGCCGCCAACGTGATGCGTAGCCAGTTCTTTAATCCATTCTGGTGATTTAACCGCGATGTCGTAACGAACCCCGGATGCTATGAGGATCTTTTTCACGCCCGGAATTTCACGCGCTTTGCGATAGAGATTCACAAGCGAGCTGTGATCCGTCTGCAAATTAGAACAAACATCAGGATACACACAGGATGGTCTTCTGCATGCTGCCTCGATTTCGCGCGATTTACACGCCAGGCGATACATGTTGGCCGTAGGTCCGCCTAGATCAGAAATATATCCTGTGAATGTTTTTGAAGTATCGCGAATCTTTTCGATTTCACGCAGTACGGATTTCTCAGATCGGTTTTGAATGATGCGACCTTCATGCTCCGTAATTGAACAGAATGTGCAACCGCCAAAGCAGCCACGCATGATAGTGACCGAATGCTGTATCATTTCAAATGCTGGAATTTTCTGATCACCGTAAACCGGATGCGGAACTCTGGCGAACGGGAGTTCATAGATTCCATCCATTTCCGACGTTTGCAAAGGAATTGCTGGCGGATTCAGCCAGAGTTCACGCTCAGCGTGCTTTTGAACAAGGGCACGCGCATTTCCAGGATTAGTTTCCAGGTGCAATACCCGCGATGCATGTGCATACAGAATTGGATCGTCTTTGACAGCTTCAAAAGACGGAAGTCGTATAACGGTAAGATCGCGGCTTATTTTGGGCGGGTGCTGATAGGACTGCGCGGAAATTTCTGCAACGTGCTCTGGATTTTTTCCAGCTTGCTCGCCACTTTGCAAACTTGCCTGGTTCGGTTCTGAATCCGATTTCCCGGGGACGTATAGATACGGATTTGCTTTGGTTGGAGGTGTGGTCCCAGGTTCGTCAATACTGGTTGAGTCAATCACTGTGAATTCTTCGGGAACGTTGCTCCTTAGAAACGCAGTACCACGAATATCAGTTAACTGATCCGGCGTTTCGCCGCGACTTAAACGATGCGCGATCTCGACTATTTGCCGTTCTCCGTTTCCAAATACCAGGATGTCCGCTTTGGAATCCATCAAGACCGACCTTCTAACAAGATCAGACCAGTAGTCATAGTGGGCTATGCGACGTAGACTCGCCTCAATTCCGCCAATCACTACAGGAACACCCTTGAAGGCTTCCTGGCAGCGCTGTGAATATACAAGTACGCTGCGATCCGGGCGCTTACCCGCTTCACCGCCAGGAGTGTATGCATCATCTGAGCGGATTTTCCGGTCTGAAGTATACCGGTTCACCATTGAATCCATATTCCCGGCACTCACACCAAAGAATAGATTGGGTTTACCTAGTTTCTTGAATTCATTTGCAGATGTCCATGCAGGTTGTGAAATAATGCCGACCCGAAATCCCTGGGCTTCAAGCAATCGACCCACGATTGCCATGCCAAAACTTGCATGGTCAACGTAGGCATCACCGGTAACTAAAATTATGTCACAGGAATCCCAGCCAAGTTGGTCCATCTCTTCCTTGCTCATGGGCAGAAATGGCGCCGGCCCGAACCGATGGGCCCAGAACTTGCGGTAAGAAAATAGTTCTGTGGTCGCGGACATAGTGTTCATTCCAATATAATTGAACCTCTTGTATGGGCAAGCACGCTTGCAGGCTCATTCCAATTCATAAAACGGTCGAAACTATGATATGCGAACCATCCACTGCTCAAGCTTAGCTGTTTTAATCGCGCCAGTAGTTTTCCTGTCCTCCTGTGTGATGCAGGATGTACGCCTCCCAGGGCCCATTGCATCTGATGCTCACTATGAGTTTACTACAGAGGATTTCAAAATCATTGGCACAGTAGAGGCAGAGGGTGAAATCAAGACCGTTCTGGGCGTGGCTCAATGGGGTGGAAACGGATACAGTGAACTCTACGACAAAGCAAAGAAGCTAGGCGGAGACGAACTGATGAACTATGTGTTCGAAATTCAGAGCTATAGCATTTTAAGTTTTGTTTACAACAAAGCCACCTGGAAGGCTCGGGCTACGGCGATTCAGTTCAGCCCGCGTGCCAGGAAATAGATTCCGGATTGATTTAGTTATAGAAACTTTTGAAAGTTACCAGGGAGTTTCTTTTTTCCAGCAATCTTCGCAATGGAACGATAGCCGGCAATTACATCACTGTTATTCGCTTTCGAGGCGCTTTGAGCTATGTCATTGATCTGCGATTGATATTCAGTGCCTGCAAGCAGCAGCAAGTATACCAATGCATTGTGAAATTTAAGGTCCGCTCCCTCGCTTTCCGGAAAGGTTTCGAGTGTCTGACTTGCACGCTTCATTAGAAGCTTCTCTTTTGCAAGTACTGCGAAGACTTTCTCTTTGAACTGAGTCGTAGACTTGAATTTTGAAACCGCCAGGGGTACGCGTAGTGCGGTTCGCATATCACGCAGCTTGTCTATAGCATTTGGATAAGCCCGGGCGGCTTGAATTGCGTCATTCTTGTCTGAAATTGCAAATACAAAGTATACTTCCAGCGCGCTCAAATGCACAGTCTCATCAGGACGGGGTTTGATAGATAAAGCCTTGGGGAAGGCCTTTGCAAGCGCCGGTAATAATGCATCATCAATGGAGGCTAGCGGCTGAATTATGCCGCGTGCCCTCAGAATTTCGAAGAATACTGCTTCCGAAATACTGGGAGATGCATCTTTAAGTTTGGCAAGGTGCTTTGTTCCCATTTCCACGAGACCTATCTGCGCCATTTCGCGCACGTCACCGTCATTGGGCGATTTCCGCAGCTCGTCTTTGACGAACGCTTCAAGGGATTTCCGCGGCACCTTACGGGTCCATTCAGCGGCCAGCCGTTGAAAAATGTCCTCTGTACGGACCATATTTCAATGTCGACCGGAGCACAGGGCGAATGCAGGCACCATCCTTTTTTTGCCCATGCGGCTTAGAATTTCTTTAAGACAAGGACCAGGGTAGCCCGACCCAGGTAGAGCTTGAGCCTGCGATCACGCAGGAAAAATATCAAAATGTACTCCCTGTATTGATTCAGGTCGATCGGCACCATCTTGTGGTTCAGGCTTTCCGGAGGTTCCAGCTCAAGATCGTATCCGCCGTCCCGGAGCTCATTTAGAATCACCGACGCAATCTGGTTCGAGAACTCGAGTAGAACCGAATCGGCCATGCCTTTCTGACCCGGATCGATCTGGAATCTATCCGCAATCCTGGGCAGGAGTTTCATCTTGGTATAGCCGTCCATACAGAGGTAAATGGTTCCATGGATCTGGCCGTTAAACCCAATCGCTGAACAGCTTTCAAAGCACAGGCCTTCATTGCGCGAAGGGCCATAAGCCTCTTTCTCAGCACTGACGTAGAGCGACGCTTTCATGTGTTCAGAAAAGGAACGCGCCAGGGTCAGCACGATCTTCTCGTCTAATAATGGATCCATCAAGCAGCCCGAGAAGTTAGAATTCTATAGTGATTTGGACCAGCTCGCCTCGCATCTTCGAGTGCAGCATAGGCGCGGCGAAGTACGCGTTCTGCTTGCTCTCCGCCAGCGCAGGTTGCAATTCCAGCAATTACAGTGTGCTTTTCCCGAACCAGTTCGCGAAATTCCTGATCCAGTGTCGATTCAGTCTTGATTGGACCAAGCAAGAACATCAGTCCGTTGTCGTGATATACTTTGTCCTGGAAACGTCCAGGCTGAACTGCTGGTGCCACATCAATTGCGGATAACGCGAACGAAGCGGTTCCTTGAGCACAGAGTAAGCCCAGATCTTCGCGGAGCTGAATTCCATCGTTCATCAACGGTCGATTGTGAAGATGTCTGATCTGATGATAGAGTATTACTGAGAATTGCCTGGTTTCATCGAAAATTCGCTCGATTGCATCTCGGTTAAAAAGCGACGACGATTCATTTTTAATCAACAGATAGCCGGCCAGTTCTGTAGGGGATTGCAGCGGAAAAGCAACCTGATGCGCATCTTCATCCAGGACTACACGATTGGCCCCAAGTTTTTCAAGGGCAGACTCGCCTACGTTCCCGGCCGTGAACTCAGCTACGGATTTGCCGGAAACGAAAATGCTACCGGAAAGATGAATGCAAGGATTGTAGCGATTTAGATCGTCGCGCAGAAAAATTGAAATCGAGTCCGCATGAGTTTTGCCGGAAACACGCAAGGCAAATCTTCTGAGTAAGTCATCCAGACTCGCAGGAAAGTCCATTGCGTCACGCAGTTCAGGCGAAACCGGCTGGTTGAAAAATCCTGGGTTCAAGCGTTGCGCATCTTCAAACGAAATCGTACGAAGATCCGGTGCAGGCCCGGCCGACGGCATGGATTGAATTTCCGGTATTTGATCAGAATGTGTGGACCACGAATGTTGTAGATCGTCTGAATGCGAAACTTCTTCCTCATCACCTCTAGATTGAAAGCGATCGATCACATACCACATGACTACAAGGGCAGCGCCGCATATCAGAAGCAGAATCGCTCCGGCAGCAAACCAGTCTACTTTGACACCTGTGATATTCAGGACGGATGAATCCTTCCAATCAAACGCAAGGCGACCCATGATCTCGCCGAGCTGGCCGGCAATCGCCTGGATTTTCTGGAAAATGGAGGGCATTGGTTCTATTAACGGAGAAAATACCCGTAAGTTTTAGTCGAATTTCAGGGTGCCCAGCCGCCACCCAGTGCTTTGTAAAGCGCAACCAGATCGATCATGAGGTCGCGTTCGCTTGCGGCCAGGCTGGTTTCTGCCGAATGCAAGGCCGTTTGTGCCGATCCAAGAGTAAGAAAGTCCGCTTTCCCGGCCAGATAGAGCTTGTTTGCGAGCTCGACGGCCCTTCGATTTTTTTCAACTGCGATCTGCAGGTATTTCTGATGTTCCTTTTCGTTCGCGTAGGCCACAAGCGACGTTTCAACTTCTCCAAACGCAACAAGTACTGTCTTTTCGTACCCAATCAGTGCCTGATCTTGAATGGCTTCTGATGCTTCTACGTTCCAGCGAATCTTAGCAATGTCGAATAACGGCATGCTAATCGATGGACCAAACGACCAGAACATATTCTGCGGATGACCTATGCGCTTGTAGTCAGAACTGGTGTATCCGGCACTACCTGTAAGCGCGAACTTTGGAAAATAATCTCCTTTGGCCACGCCAACGCGCGCTGTTGCAGCGTGAATCTGTGCTTCACTGCGCCGAATATCCGGCCTGCGTTGCAATAGATCCGATGGCAGTCCAATTGGAACGTCTGGAGGAAGGACGGTTGCAGCGGGTTCCGTCGCAAGCGATTCCATCAACGGACCGGCATCCTTACCTATTAATAGCGAGAGGCTATTGGACGCGTTTACAAGGGCCGATTCAATTTGTGGGATTTGCGATCTGGTTGAAGCGACCTGTGCCTCTGCATTTGAAATATCAAGACCGTTTGTATAACCAGCTTTGTAGCGCTTTTCAATGATTTCAGTAGTTTTAGTCTGAGTTTCAAGATTTCTCCTGGCAATCTCAAGCTGCCTCTGAAACCCGCGATAGTTCGCGTATGCCGTTGCAATGTCTGCAACCAGAGTCACCTGAACGCCGCGGGCGTCTTCAATACTTGCATCGATTTCCGCGTCCGATGCCTCAACGTTTCTGCGCAGCCGACCCCAGATGTCTAATTCCCATGAAGTCTCAAGTCCAGCCTTGAATTGATTTGAAGCGGTCTTCACCGAACCACTCGAAGCGGTTGCGGCCGGTGAATGACTGCGCGTATAGGTACCGTTTGCGTCGAGCGATGGCCAGAGGCCGGTTGCAACAACACCACGACTTGCGCGAGCTTCACGAATCTTTGCAATTGCCAGACGAATATCTGGGCTGGATGTGAGTGCCTTTTCAATCATCGAAGAAAGCAGTGGATCTTTGAATTCCTTCCACCACGCGGAAATGTCACCTCCGTTTACAGAAATCCCACTTTGCTGTGCGCCGCGCCATGCCGTTGGAGTTTGTGGATTTGAACGATTATAATCCGGACCAACTGCACAACCAGTGCTCATTGCCAGGAACGCGAGAAACAGTACTCGCACACTCTGCCCCTTCCGTAAAAATAAACGCTCTAGGTACACGTCGCTAGCCTATTCATACCTGAGTGCAGTAATCGGATCAAGGCGTGATGCTTTCCATGCTGGATAGTAACCAAATATGATCCCAACGCTCGCGGAAACGGCGAATGCCGCAATGATTGCGGCGGGTGAAACTTCAGTTGGCCAGCGCAGAATCCAGCTAACTAGAATGGCCGTTAAGCGACCAATCAAAATACCAACGGCACCTCCCAGGAAACAAAGTAGAATCGCTTCAGTCAAAAATTGTTGCAGAATTCGCTTCGGGGGAGCACCCACAGCCATTCTCAGCCCAATTTCTCTAGTTCTTTCTGTTACAGAAACTAGCATGATATTCATGATTCCAACGCCACCGACTACCAATGAAATAAGTGCAACAACAAGCAGCAAGTTTGTCATCATAGTTGTGGTAGATGAAAGTGCTTTTGTAACCTCAGTCATGTCGCGAATGCTAAAATCGTCAGGTTCACCTGGCTGAAGGCGGTGCCTTTCGCGCAGAACGTTTGTAATCTGCGCAATTGCTTGCGGCATAGCCTCAGTACTTGTTGAGACGGCGAGAATCTGATCAATATTCACAAAACGCACCGGCATAGGATTGTTCGCAATCTGAGTTTCTGATCTAGCGGGATACATGGCCGTTGTTCCGGGATACACTTTGTTGAGCGTATTAACACTTGAAGTGGCCGTGGATGCGGAGCTCTGATTTGTGTTGCTTAAAGATGCGGCACTGACTCTAAACTTAATTGCAGTCCATGGCGCGAGTACTATATCATCCTGGTCCATGCCCATCATATTAGCACCCTTGCGGCTGAGTACGCCGCGAACTTGAAACGGAACGTTATTTAGCCTGATTTCTTTTCCCACAGGATTTTGATCACCGAACAACTCTTTCACTACGCGCTGACCCAGAACCAGTACCTTGTTTGCATTTCTAACGTCGCGATCTGAAAACATTTCTCCCTGCGACATACTCCATTCACGAATGGCAAGAAATGCCGGGGTTGTTCCAAATATACTCGAGGGTACCCAGTTCTTATTCCCAAATACTACCTGTGTGCGTGAACGCACAATAGGAGCTGCAGCACGAACCGCAGGACACTGATTACTCACTGCAATAACATCATCTGGAGTAAGCGTCATGACACTTCCGGATCCAAATGAAACGCCGCCACTTGCTGCACTTCCAGGAAATACCGTCAGGTTGTTTGCGCCCATGCTGGCAACAGTGCGCTGGATGGACTTTGCAGACCCGTTTCCAATTTCCATCATCGCGATTACAGACGCGATTCCAATAATAATTCCAAGGGCTGTCAGAGCGGCACGCAGCGTATTTCTACGCAGGCCAATCAATGACGTGCGAATCGTTTCAACAAGTTGCGTCATGAATCCTGAAGATCGAGCCTGCGGAGGCTCCGCGTTCTGAACAGAAGCCGGGGGTAAGCGGACTTCATCAGCCTCAACTCTGCCATCGCGTATGCGAATGATGCGGCGAGCGTGCCTTGCTACGTTTTCATCATGCGTGACTAGAATGATTGTCACACCTTCCTCCTGATTCAAGGTCTCAAGCAATGCGAGAACCTCTTCGCTTGTTTTTGAATCCAGATTTCCGGTGGGCTCATCAGCAAAAATCAATGGCGGACGATTCATGAGCGACCTGGCGATTGCGACTCGCTGCTGTTGTCCGCCGGATAATCGCGATGGCTCGTGGTCCATTCGATTTGAAAGTCCTACACGATCCAGCAGTGCGACGGCTCGCCTGCGCGCTTCATCCCCGGACATCTTTTCAGTCGAGTACGTAAGCGGCATCAATAGATTATCAAGCGCAGTAGTACGCGCGAGCAAGTTGAAGTTCTGAAAAATAAATCCTATCTTCATGCTGCGCAGTCGAGCACGCGCTTCGAGATTCATCGCGCCAACGTCTTCTGAATCGAGCCAATAGTGACCGCCAGTCGCAGAATCAAGACAACCCAGCAAATTCATGAGAGTAGTTTTCCCGGATCCTGAAGGACCCATGAGAGCTACAAATTCACCGCGACCGATTTTAAGCGTAATTTCGTCGAGAACTGGAGTTTTAATATCTCCGGTTAGATAATACTTTGAAATGCCCTGCAGCTCAATTAATTCCACAGGTTGGCTCTCAGCGCCTGCGACTCGGGAGTTTGGGCGTGAATGGATTCACTTCCGCGGCCTCGGGGGCCGCTTCCTCAACTCCAGTTATGACGTTCATCCCTTCTGTGAGTCCTTGAACTTCTGTAACGCTTCCATCGCTTAGCCCCGTTTTGACTGGGACTCGTTTTGGTTTTTTGTCCTGGAGAACCCAGACCACGGCATTGAATGCTTCTTTCCCGGGTTCCTCAACGATTTCTTTTTTTGGCGTATTGCTTCTTCCAGGGGGCGTCCAGGCAAGGGCTGCGTTGGGGATGTAGATTACATTTGATTTCTTTTCCATCACGAATTTGACGTTAGCCGTCAAATATGGGAGTAATTTCCCATCAGGATTCTCAGTGTTCACTACAACTGTGTAAGTAACAACATTCTGTGTCATCGTAGCATTCAATCGGACTTTTGCGACCTGCCCTTTGAACGACATCCCAGGGTGAGCATCTACGGTGAATTCGACCGCCTGCCCTGTGCGAATATGACCAATGTCTGCTTCATTTACTGGAACCCAGATTTGAATCCGACGCAGATCTTTTGCAATTAGGAATAGACTGGGCGCGCTAAGACTTGCCACAACGGTTTGCCCAATATTCACACGGCGATCGATTATGATTCCGCGAATAGGTGAGTGAATTATGCAATAGCTGAGGTTTTGCCTGGCCCGCTCCACCAGAGCCTGCGATTGAACGACTGAAAGTTCTGCCTGACGAATTGCTGCGCGACTTACCTGCACATTTGCCTTGGCAGTTTCATAGTTTGATTGTGCAATATCAAAATCGCTCTGAGAGAGCGCGTCCGATGGTCCAAGCTCTTGTGCTCGTTTCCATTCACGTTCTGCTTGATATAATTTCGCTTTTGTTTGATCCAGATCAGCCTGCGCTTTGGCGACACCTGCTTGCGATTGATCGTATTGTGCGGTTGCTTGAGTTAAGTCAGACTTATACGTTGCATCGTCAATGTAGGCGAGGATCATTCCTTCTTCGATCTGCGATCCATAGTCGATGGGTTTTCCCGCCTTATCGAGCCCAAAGCGAACAATTCGCCCGGCTACCTGAGCTCCCACGTCGATCACTTCCTCCGGTTCTACGGTCCCTGACGCTGCAATCGCAGACGTGATATCTCCCTTAACGGCCGTTGCAGTCCTATAAGATTCTGGGTTCTTCTTGCGCAGAACAAACCAGGCCACAAATCCAATGACGATTACAAGGCAAGCGGCTATGATTATCAAGGATCGTCTTGATACTTTCTTTAGATCAAATGGAAATCGCAACAACTGCCCCTTTTGAAAAAACGTGCGTGCCGGTTAGACCGAACGGGGTGCGTAAGAGTTCCCCGGAACAGTTATTCATTGCGTGCTCGTAAAGATCGACGAATTTTCCTGCACGAATCGGAACGAAAAAAAGTCTACTAATCCCGCAGCTCATTGGAAAATGGGAACCCTCAGGGTAAAAGGAGAGCAACATGAACGCATTATATACGGCAGCGGCTACAGCCAGTGGAGGACGGGACGGAAAAGTTGTTTCAAGCGATGGGGTTCTGGATCTCACGCTTGCAATTCCAAAAGAAATGAACGGTCCAGGGGGAGCCTTCACAAATCCAGAACAACTTTTTGCTGCTGGCTATTCCGCCTGCTTCCATAGCGCCCTGAAACTTGTAGCAATGCGATCAAGAAAATCCGTGGAAGGTTCAACCGTTACGGCTAACGTGAGCATTGGCAAAGGCGAAGGCCCTGGATACATTCTAGCAGTTGATCTACATGTAAAAACGCCAGGCCTTGAACCGACAGAAGCGCAAGAGCTAGTTGAAAAAGCCCACAAGGTTTGCCCGTATTCAAACGCAACGCGCGGCAATATTGAAGTGAAACTTACAATCGACTAATTGTTTGGTTTAACGGCCGTCGAGGCTTATGCGTCAGAGAAATTCCACGGGAATGCCATCGACGGCCTCAATTGGTGTTGCGGCCAGGAACGATTCGTGGACGTTTAGAGTAACGCCGTCCGATTCAATCGTGTAAACGGTATGCATAACTTCTTTTTTGTAACGTACCTGGGTTACTTGAGTAACACGAAATTGTTTCAAAACCACTGGCTCATTCAGCGAAGGAAACGCGCCAGCTTCGCGCCGTTCATCAAAATGCAAGTACCAGACTAGATCATCCACGCGAAACCGCACAGGCCCCGGATCTTCCGAAATGGCTGGTGTTAGCCCAAACCAGGATTTTATCCAGTCCCAGATCACAATCCTGCGATTTTCGTGACGGATGACGCCTGAGGCAATCCAAAAAGCGTTGCAAAATATTTCGGAATTTTTAGTATTTATTGGGATGCCAAGGGGAACGTTCACAATTTGCGCACTCCTGATGGTTTCGTCGTGTGCCTATTCCACTCATTGTGACACTTCTGATTTCTCATGCAACCCCTGGGCTGCGCTAGGTCTGTTCCAGGCACAAAAATATGGTCAGGTTTCTAACGGCTTCGACGGGGACACAGTTCTTCTATTCCCGGATGGTACAGTTCGAGCGTGGGGTGGAGCGTCAAACGGGCGTCTCGGAAACAACGGGACCGTTAACGTTGGCGACGGTGCGGGACCTTCCATCATTTCTACGGGAGACATCCTGGTGGGAGCTACCGTTTCGCAGATTTCTGCGGGACATCAAAGCACCTGCGCATTGCTATCTGATGCAAACGTGAAATGCTGGGGCTTTGGTGGAGAGGGGCGAACCGGATACAATTCAGAAGATAACATAGGCGATGGGATCGGACTGGCCGTGAAGGACAAAGGAATCGTACCCATTGGGGTAACGGTTACTCAAGTTGAAGCCGGACCTCATTTTACATGTGCACTCTTGACTACGGGCAATGTGCGGTGCTGGGGAAATTCCCCAGCCGGAGAAACTGGCTACAACTCAACCAATCGAATCGGTGATGGAATGGGACTGTCCATAATCGATGCCGGCGACGTTCCGCTTGGCGCGCCCGCGAAGTTCATTGACGTTGGAGGGGATGGTGCTTGCGCCGTTTTGACCAATGGTGCCGTCCGTTGCTGGGGCAACGGAGCGAATGGCAGACTCGGACACAATTCATCTACGAACATAGGGGATACACCCGCAAACTCAATTATCAATGCAGGCGATGTGCCCATCGGAGAACTTGCAGTTTCTGTAAGCGTAGGCTTGGAACACACTTGCGCTGTGCTTGTTACAGGTGCGGTTCGGTGCTGGGGAAATGGAGCCAATGGCAGGCTCGGACACAATTCAACGTCTAATATTGGAAATGGTGTTCAATCAATTATCGCAGCGGGAGATATACCGTTAGGCGGCCTTGCAAGGCAGGTCGCGGCTGGCTCTGACAGTACGTGTGCTCTGTTAACAAGTGGATCGGTACGGTGCTGGGGCAATGGAACTGACGGCGCACTCGGTTACAATTCAACTTCAAATGTTGGAGATGGCGTAGGCCCCAATATTCTTACGGTGGGAGACGTTCAAGTTGGTGGGCCAGTCCGTCAGATTTCTTCCGCAGGGGGTGTTGCCTGTGCATTAATGGAAAGCGTGCCTACACGATTGCGGTGTTGGGGTGCCGGCGCGAACGGTGCTCTGGGATTTAACGTCACCAGTTCCATTGGAAACGGCAGCTGGTTGTCGATAATCACTGCAGGCGACGTTCCAGTTGGTAAGAATTGATCGCCTGACGCGGGATAAATTGTTTGCCTCAATTTAGTCCTGCGTCTAGTCTGGAGTTTCTTAGACAGGGGAACTACGTTCTCCTGCATCTCATCTAGTGCAAGGAGGCCACCATGATCCAGAGGACCCATATTTATGTCTCTAAGGTGCTGGGGCTGGTATTACTGAGCGCCGGAATTGCTTCCTGTTCCGGATTTCCCTCCAACACGGGGACGGCCCTTGCATCCGCCCTGCTATTCAACTCCGTTTCCAGTGCAGCCACGACTGCAGCCGGAGCTGCTGCTTCTGGCTCGGCGGGATCAACGGGCCCGTTTGTGATCAACAGTAACTGGAATTGTGGGGCTACCACAGACTGTCAGGACGTAAATGATTTTGTAATCACAAATCCCGTTGCAAGCGACGTGTTAACAGTCACCGTTTCCGCGGTAACTGGAACCTCAACAATACGCATGTCCGTTTTCGCGCCTGGCTCGGGTTTAAACGGAGTCAATTTGATCAACGGGGGAACCACGGATCACAGATGCTTTGGGACCAATGTAGGAGATTCGGTCACAGTTAATAATCAAACAACAACTGGCACATACAGAGTTGGTCTCGGCCGAGACTGGAACAATAGCAGCGGCAACACAGGCACCTACACTCTAACTGTATCGTACAGCGCAGCCAAGCTAGCATATACGGGCCAAACCCTGGACGACACTGCAACGTTGCTTGTTGCTGCTACTACCTGCCCTTAATCCTTCGCATGTTCCAAAAATAGGAGTTCCGATGCCGAATAACTTTAGCGGGAAGATTATTCTAGTCACCGGGGCAAGCTCAGGAATCGGTAAGGCCACCGCAAAACACTTTGCTGAGGACGGCGCACGGGTTGCAATTATGGCGCGCACCATCGCGAAGCTGGAAAGCCTACGGGCAGAATGCCCAATTCCGGATAACGTTTTAGTAATTGGCGGCGACGTTTCAGTTGAAGCCGATTGCAAACGTTGCATTCAGGCAATTGTGGCAAAATGGGGCGGCCTGGACGCAGTCATTCACAACGCCGGAGTAAGTATGCGAGGTTCGGCGGAAGAAACGGAAGTGCAAGTATTCCAATCGTTGATGGAAGTTAACTATTATTCGCTTGTCTATATGTATAAACATTCTGTGTCGTCACTCAGGGATCGAAGGGGACATTTTGTTTCCGTTTCAAGTATGATGGGAAAGTACTCTACGCAGCTTCGCGCGGGATATACAGCCAGCAAACATGCAATGGTTGGATTTATGGACAGTGTCCGATTGGAGCTGAGTGAGGCCGGCGTGCATGTAATGACGGTGATCCCGGGATTTGTAAATACTGACGTTGCACAGAATGCCTTTGCTCCGTCGGGAAATCGTCACGGAGTCCATGACCAGGCAATTCTTGCAGGGCTTCCACCCGAGCGAGTTGCTCAGGACATATACAACGGAATGAAGAGTCGCAAGCGCGAGGCCGTTTCTTCGCATTTTAAGGAGAGATTCGCGCTTTTCCTGAGCAAATGGAGTCCGTCTCTGCTGGATAGACTGTTGTTAAAGATCAAAGTAACCTGACGTTAGTCGGGAATTGAAATAATCCCCTCTAAATACAAAGATCCTGTCCCCGCGAACGTTACACGATCTTCCAAAAATTCGCAGATTAACTCACCGCCTCGCGACGAAGCCTGAAACGCTTTCAGATTCTTCTTTTTGAGCTCACTCGCCCAGTACGGAATCAAAGTACAATGCGCCGAACCAGTTACTGGATCTTCGTCCACACCAACGCCAGGCGCAAAGAATCGTGAAACGAAATCGTACTGTTTACCCGGAGCACTTACTATAATTCCATGGCTGGCCAGAGCCTTCATTGCTCTGAAATCCGGCGCAAGATTTCTGATTTCATCCTCTGAATCAAAGATAGCCAACAAGTTTGGTTCGGAGGAAAATAACTTGAGCGGGCGCTTCCCGAGACAATCGCTGACGGCTTCCGTGATTTCCATGGAAGGCCCAATTACTCTTGCCGGAAAATTCAAAGAATAAAGGTCATTTTGTTTCTCAACATAAAGCGGACCACTCTTTGATTGAAAACAAATACGATCGGCCATTTTTCCGATTCTATTTGCAACAAACGCCGATGCCAGAGTTGCATGACCACAAAGCGCAATTTCCACTGCCGGTGTAAACCAGCGGATTTCAAATTCATTTCCCCTGGACACAAAGAATGCCGTTTCCGCCAGATTGTTTTCCATCGCAATGGATTGCATAATCGAATCTGGTATCCATGCATCCAGAGGACAGACGGCCGCTGGATTTCCGCGAAATACAGAGCTTGCGAAGGCATCGACTTGGTACATTGAGATCTTCATTTCATCCTTTGATTGTTCAAAAGCGCGTCTTGACAATGATAATCGTGGACAGTAGTATTGTCGCGGTGATCCCTGAATCAATGTCCAACAGGCCTCCTCCAGGAGGAACTACGGAAATCTTCCTAACATTCTTGAAACTGGGCTGCATCTCTTTTGGTGGTCCGGTGGCGCATATAGGCTACTTTCATTCTGAATTCGTGAATCGTAGAAAGTGGATAGATGGACATGCATTTGCCGATCTGGTAGCGCTATGCCAGTTTTTACCCGGGCCAGCAAGCAGTCAGGTGGGGATTGCGCTTGGACTGTCGCGTGGCGGTTACACGGGAGCTATCGCAGCATGGTTCGGCTTCACACTACCATCGGCGGTTTTGCTCTTCCTGTTTGGAATTGGTCTCGTAAAATTCGGAACCAACATTCCGGCCGGAGCGCTGCACGGACTCAAGATCGCAGCTGTGGCCGTGGTTGCCCAGGCGCTCTGGACTATGGCAAACAAACTTTGTCCAGACAAAGAGCGCCTCACGATAGCATTGGTTGCAGCCACCCTTGCCGTAGCTCTTCCGTCCACAATAGGCCAGGTTGCTGCGATTGTTTTCGGTGCGGCTGCTGGACTGATGATTTTCAGAAACACGGATGAAGGCGAGCTGCCTGCTGCGTCTGCGGGACATGGGAGTCACATTGTTGCAGTCATAGCCCTCGTCTTATTCTTCGCCTTGCTATCAGGTCTGCCTGTACTGGCAAGACTACTCGACCGGCATGATGTTAGGCTACTTGACGCTTTTTTCCGGGCCGGGGCTCTGGTTTTTGGTGGCGGACACGTTGTGCTTCCATTGTTACAATCGGAAACAGTACAGAGCGGATGGGTATCCAGAGACGCGTTCATGGCGGGGTACGGTGTTGCGCAGGCAATACCGGGGCCCCTGTTCACCTTTACGGCCTATCTGGGAGCAATATCCACAGGAGAGCCAAACGGAATTCTCGGTGCTCTAATTTGTCTAGCTGCGGCCTTCTTACCGAGCTTCTTACTGGTATTTGGTGTATTTCCTTTCTGGGAGCAACTCCGCAGAAGAAAGTCAATGCGAAGCGGCATGGTCGGAATTAATGCAGCTGTTGTGGGCCTGTTGCTCTGTGCATTCTATAATCCTGTATGGATCAGTGCAATAGGGTCGGCGCCGGATTTTCTAATTGCGGCCTCAGCATTTGTGTCACTTGTATTCTGGAAGATACCTCCATGGGCGATTGTCGGGCTATGTGCGGTTACAAGAATATTCCTGTAAGCGTTTCCTCAGGTCAATTGTCGCAGTGCCGTACCCATCATATACATTGACACGGCCAGCACATAGTGATAGAGATCGACCCGCTTAAACCCGGCCATTGTCCCGGAAGAACCGATTGCAAGGCCTGCGACTATGAGTATGATTGCGCCCGCGATGGCAAGGAGTCCAGCAGTTCCGGGGAGCGCGCGCACGCCAGCAATCACGATCGCCAGAGCTGCAAGTCCCCCGATCACAATTCCGTAGGCCGGAATTGAGAACACAAGACGATTGAACAAAAATGCAATCAGGAGCAATCCCCCCAAAACGAGAATTTTAGAATCAGTTGAGGGGATTTGAAACACTGCACTCAGAAAACTCAATGCAAGCAGTGGAATTCCAACCTGTCCTGCCATGCCGGATAGCATGGAATGCAATGGCGCAATCTGGGGAAGGACAGAAAAACGAAACACTCCAGCAAGCGATGCCAGGCCAACAAGCCCCAGCCCAATGGCTCCGTATCTCGACCCTGCGAGATAGACACCCCAGGCACAATAGAATGAAACTCCGGCGAGGACTGCGTCAGAAATTACTGTTGAAAGTTGCATTGTGGCTAAGTCGAAAGCTCCGGCCTGGACGTGGCAACAAAGAAATACTAAGGGCTTGCATGAATCACTGCTACCATGCTTGCATGCGATTGAGTAGGGTCAATCCTCCGATTCTATATGAAACGCGTAACTCTGCTATTGTGCATCGCACTCATCTGTATCTTCGTCGGGGATATTACCAGAAAGCCCGGTTCCATTTTGCGCAATATCAGCGACTCTGACTGGGAGGTCCTGCCCTTCGGAACGTCGTCCAAGCTGGGCGGTGGCGGATTCAACTGGCACGTCTCTGTATTCACTTATACTCTTAAGATCCTTATACCCAAGGAAAGTGTATTTCTCTTCAATGAAATCAGGGTCGAACATTCAACCACGCCTGCGTTTGTACCATTTCCGGAACTATTTATTGGACCAACCGGTGTGGCGCGCTGGTATCAGATTGCGCGAATCTCTGGAGGCATTTCTTATCTCGTTGGTTTCCTGCTTCTCGCCTGGGTCGCGGTTATTTTAGCAAGTGCAAAGGAAGGTAGGTACCTTTGGCCTTATGCTCTGTTCATGGTTTACGTTCTTGTATCGGTGACTGTCGATAGTGGGATCCTCCACTTCATCTGGCGGGATTTCGGCCTCCTCTGGATGACCCTGGACCCCGTGCGGGTTGCGCTGATATATGCGATCATATTCGCTTTCATTCCGCTGAAAACACCGCGGTTTCTGCGCTTTCCCATTTATGGTGTGATGGGTCTTGTGGGTGCCATTGACATTTTTCAATACCAGCTAACGTCTGATTATATCGTATCGATGCGACAAATGTCGCACGAATATGTCTACCAGGATCCATTCGGTATCGTACGGTTCGTTGGCATTCTGGCGGCATCGCTGCTCGGGCGATGGGCGGCCGTGCCTTGGGCGATCCAACTGGCGCCAGCGGTTTTGCTGCTGGGCGGAATATCCCCCCACATTTATGTCTTAGAAGCGGCGCCTTTGATCGTTCACATGCTCATTCAGAAGCGGCGGAAGCTGTTGATCACGTTCGAGGCTGGAGAATAATCAACGCTGAGCCGGTGAGTGCAATTAGAACACCAGCAACGTCCCACAGTGTCGGACGAATATTCTCAACCACACCAAGCCAGCCAAACGCTACCGCTATATAAACTGCGCCATAGGCCGCATATACTCGACCAGCAGCGACGGGATGAAGCGACAGCAACCATACAAACGTTGCAAGCGAAAACGCAGCTGGAATCAGCAGCCAGGCCGGTTTGGCTTGCTTTAGTACGAGGTACGGAAGGTAACATCCTACGATTTCTGCAATTGCTGTCACAGCGAACAGGGACAACGTCTTAGCAATGAACATCATACCAACTTATAATCCGGTAACGCCGTCGCACTGGGCTCGGGTGCCTTTACAACATTTTTTTTCACCCGGTTATTGACCCTGGAGTATACTGCAGGGCTTAAACTAGAACTATGAAGAATAAGGAGGTGGCCAGATGGCTACTGAAAATTTTCTCAGCGAACAGTGTCTCATTCCAATCCTCGGAGGTTTCGTTGTACCAAAAGGTCTAATCGCATCGTTCTGGAATCCCGGCGAAATGTTCTGGATCGCGCTCGGTATTTCAGTTCTGGCAATCTGGTTTGGGATCTCGTTGTTCAACAAGAGAAACAAGAAGGCCGCTGGCGGCTGGGTTGTTAGCCTGAGATAACCCCGGGAAATACTGCCTTGTTGCCCGTCAGTGTATGCAAACAAGGGGCATGAAATCGATCACGGCGCGTCTCTGGTTCGCGGCCATTTTCGCGGTTGTGATCAAACCGGGGGCCAGAAATATGTTTCCAAATGATCGAAATTATCGATCTAAAGAAATCTTTCGGCAAAACACCTGTGCTGCAGGGAGTCAATCTAACCATTCGTGACGATGAAACGATGGTTATCATCGGACCCAGCGGTTGCGGGAAAAGTGTTCTGCTAAAACACATCATAGGATTGCTGCGACCGGACTCCGGGCACCTCATTATCGACGGAGAGGACACCACAGGGTTCAACGAGCGTCAGCTATACAAAGTTCGTGAACGTTTTGGCATGCTGTTTCAGGCCGCAGCTCTTTTTGAATCAATGACTGCAGGTGAAAACGTTGGCCTTTGGATTCGCGAGCATACAGACATGCCTGAGGATCAGGTGCAGGCAAATGTTTCGCGCATCTTTAATCTGATTGGGCTAAAAGGTGCAGAGACCAAGCGGCCCTCAGAATTGAGCGGTGGGATGAAGAAGCGAGTAGGTCTCGCGCGCGCTATCATTCACAATCCTAAGTTTCTTCTCTATGATGAACCCACTACGGGTCTCGATCCAATCATGTCAGACATCATCAATGATCTGATCCTGCGCATTCGCGCTGAGCTAAAAAATACTGCGATTGTTGTCACGCATGACATGGTGAGCGTATTCAAGGTCGCTGATCGCATTGCAATGCTGCACAAGGGCAAAATCATCTTTCTTGGGACGCCGGAGGAAATCAAGCAAAGCGAGGATGAGCGAGTACAACAGTTTATTCACGGCAAAGCAAAGGGACCGATTTCCCTCTAGCACTTACTCCCTGGCATGACAAATATCACCCGGATGGATTCACGATTTTCCACCCGAGGCAGGAAAAAACCGTACAATATGCACTGTGGAAGGACAAAATAAAGAGCGCAAGATGATCGATCTGCTCACTGCGTTGCGATCGGGCGCACAGCTCGACAGTTCTGGATTCATAGTAGGAGCACGTTTTCACGAACGCTCGACATACACTATCTTTGACATCACCGCTTACACTGGACTCAAGAGGGTCGACCCCACTGAGGACGGCGGACTCTCGATCTATTCAGGCGGTTTCAAGGTTTACTTTGTGTACGAACCATCCACATATCCATTGAAATATATGGAACCGTATTTGCGCGATGAAGGCGAACAAGTGCCACTTCGCTGGGATGAACTGGATATAGTAGAGACTCAAACGCGCGATCGTATCCTGATCTCAAAAAAAATCCAGCTCTTGATGGGTTCCTTCGGTGTCGTCTCTCCTGGGAACAATGGCTTTCTTTACTATTTTTATCCGGGACCGCAGGCCATCAAGAACGTCAGGGAATTCGTTGCAAACGTCCTGCACGTTGATCTGCGTGTGGACTCAAAACTAACGGCTCAAGCAATGGCTCTACTGGACCCACATCTTACGTATTTCAACGAGTCTACGAGCAAGGAGGAATAAACTTGAAGCGCTCGCGTCTAGCATGCCGAATGCGCAGCGCCTGCAAGGCGCGATATTCAGATGAGATCACCAGTGGAGCAACAAACGACCCATCAATACTCCAGACCCGGCCAATGCAAATGTGGGCATCAGGTGATAGAGTAAAACATGCACAGGTGCCTGGCTGGGGCAGAAAAATTGCTGTAGCGCAACTGCGAGTAGCCCCGCCGAGAGCCCTGCAAGGAGAGCCGTGGCCCGAGGATACACGGGTGCGGCGCGCTTGATCATTCCGAGCATGATACCGGCAGACATAAGCCCGCCAAGACCAACATCACGAGCGCATGCTATATCAGCAAGGGTCGGACTGGTAAGAGTTATCGGATTAAGGAACATCCGAATACAAAGCGAAATCACATACAACATGAGCAAAGCAGCTCCTGTGCTAATCAGATAGATCGGCTTATTGCCTGGGATGCGCACGTAGAGCGATGCTGCGGCGCAGAAGGACGCAGCCGCGAATACGGCTAGAGTCTCCAGAGAAAAAATCACTCCAGAATGGTAAATGCCCGGAAGTTGAAGGCGAATCAAGATGACCATGCATGCGCTGAGGATTGGCGCAAGGAATGCCCACACAGAGAAACTTCGCATAGCCTGTAAGCGCGGCACCGGTTTGAGCTCTAAAGAAAGGTTACGGATCAATTCCTGAGTTTTCATAACCCATCTCCCTCAGGAACTTTCGTAGAGACTTCCTGGCACGGTGTACGGTAACTTTAGTTGCGGTTTCGCTAATTTGTAATTCTGCGGCGGCTTCCCTGATCGACTTACCCTCAAAGGTTGTGAGCGTAAACGCTTGCTCTTGTTTTTGAGGCAACATACTGAGACAGCGTTTTATGGCCGATTCTATTTCTCCCGAAAGATCCTCGTCCGCATGCGTAGACTGAAACGTATCTTCTAGATTCCCTGGCACTTCAGGGAGGCGCCCAAGCTTTCTGGCATGATCAGCGCAGCGGTATCGAACAATGGCCCAGAGCCAGGGCAAAAAGGGACGACCTGGGTCATACGTTGCACGAGTCCTATGAATCGAAAGTAGCACTTCCTGAACTACATCTTCCGCCGCGTCGTAGTCACGAACGCGCGAGCGAATGTAAGGCCGAATCCTCAATGCAACCAACCCGAGCAATTCTTCATATGCCTTAGCGTCTCCGTCCTGCGAGCGAGCCATGCGTTCGCCAAGAGCTGCGGGATCATGCGAGGATTGCGAATCGCGCATGGGCTAGAATGCTCAGGCACGTTTGCGGTATCAATTAGAATTCGTATCATATTGAAGGACTGATACGTATTCATGACGGCCAGCTCAAAGTTACGCGATTATTTTTAAAAATTCGTGTAACCGATTCAGAATCTGAACGGATTGTCTGCATGAACCACGTTGGGCTTGGGCTTAGACGCGAGCATTACGCATATCTTCTGGCTAACAAACCTCGAGTTGCGCAGTGGTTTGAGGCCATTTCAGAGAACTACCTGGACAGCCACGGTCGACCGAAGGCTGTCCTCAATGAAATCCGCCGGAATTTTCCCGTAGCATTACACGGTGTTTCCTTGTCGATCGGCAGTGCGCTTCCGCCATCCAGAGATTATCTTTCGAAACTAAAGGATCTTGCTGATGAAATTGATCCCTTCTTGATTTCCGATCATTTCTGTTGGACTGGATTGCAAAACGAGAATCTCCACGATCTTCTACCCCTTCCGTTCTGTGAAGAGACAGTCGATACGCTTTGTCGGAATATAGACATTACGCAGACATTTTTAGGGCGGTCGATAGCTCTTGAAAATGTTTCAAGCTACATCACTTTCAGAGATTCAACAATGTTTGAATGGGAATTCATCTGCGAGATTTCCAAACGAAGTGGCTGTCGCATCTTACTGGATGTAAACAATGTTCACGTCAATGCAACAAATCACAGTTTTGACGCGCTGACCTACCTGAATTACATCCCAGGTGATTCAGTCGCAGAAATTCATATTGCAGGGCATTCCAATCGAGGTGCGTATCTATTCGATACTCATTCCACTCCCGTCAGTGAAGAAGTGTGGCGTCTTCTGGAACACGCCGTAAACAGAATGCCCGATGTTCCTGTTCTACTCGAGCGCGACGAAGACATTCCGGAATTTCCCGAATTGGAAATGGAGTTGGAACAGGCCTTGAATCACTGCGCATCTGCAGAAACGGACTCGTATTTAGAAGTCACACAAAGGAGATAAAGATGAACAAAACATTAGTAACGGCAGCGCTCAGCGGGTTGATGCTGGCGGCTTCATGCGCCACTGCGGATAGCCCAAAGATGGCCGAGGGAAAATGCTACGGTATCAACTCTTGCAAAGGACAGACAGACTGCGGCGGAAAGGATCACAGCTGCTCAGGAAAAAACTCGTGCAAGGGTCAGGGCTGGAAACATATGAGCAAGAAAGACTGCGAAGCAAAGAATGGAAAATTCGAAGCTTGAATCAGGCAGGGGCGGATTACCGCCCCGTTTTCAAATGAGTCGACTGGAGTATCTCCAGAGCGCGATCAAGGAAAGCCTGCTCGGAAATTCCGAGGCGGCTACTGCTTTGATTCTCCCCGGCGGATCCCTGTCGGCAGAAGCAGCGCTGGCTGTTTATGCGACCGGTTACGAAGCTCGCCTCACAGAAGCGTTAGGCGACATTTATGAGACCATTTGGCGAGTGCTCGGCGATGATCTGTTTTTTTCGGAGTGCAGTGCTTACATTGAGTCCAATCCATCGAGGACTCATAACCTGTCGCACTACGGTGAGAACTTCGCCGATTTTCTGGCCCCTCGGTTCATGGATCATCCATTCCTAAAAGACGTTGCGCAGCTTGAATGGCAAATAGCGCGCTTGTTTCATCAAAAGGAATCCAAAGCCAAGGAGATCGATGCCGGCGTTGCCGCCTCCGAGGGTGAAATTTCATTCTCTTTTCATTCACACTGGTTTCTTTTGGAGTCCGCATACCCGATTTATTCTATCTGGAGTGCACGGGCCGATTCTGATGCGCTTGCATTGGCGCTTGAGCAGGATCGGTCAGAGAGATTGTTCGTGTATAAGAAGGACAACACGATTTATTTGAAAACCCTTACAACCCCGCAGGCGTTGATATTAAAGGCACTGACCGAAGGTTCTACACTTACAACTGCACTGTCGGCACAGCAGAATACGAACACAGACGATGTGTCAGAGTTATTTTCATTGATTTCGAATTCGGCAATTATTAAAAACATACAAGTATCATCCAGGAGAATGACATGGGTACAAAACATATCTTGATTGCGGCGGCACTTAGCGGCCTCATGTCTTGCGCGACCGGTTCCCAAACTGTGGGCAATCCAAAATCAACGTGCACGCCTGGGGCAGATAAGATGTGCGGGGAATGCTACGGCATTAACTCGTGCAAGGGCACTGGCGATTGCGGCGGTGCGGATGGCGGTGCTTGCAAAGGCACCAACTCATGCAAGGGAAAAGGTTTCCTGAATATGACTGCGCAACAGTGTAAAATCCACGCCGGTACATTCAAGAAAAGCTGAACGGAACCATTTAGAATTTCCGTTCAGCTTTTCTTGCTTACTCGCTTACTTTGCTCCGAACGAGTTTAGGTCGCGATATGCCAGTGCAATTAATGGCCCCGTCACTCCGAATTGAATCAAGTGGAAAACGAACTGAAGTAGAAGCCATTGTTCAACATGATTCACCTGGATCTTTGCTGTGTTTGCAATCGTCGACACCGAAAACAAGAATAGCCCCATTAGCATGCCAAACTTGAATCCGCGCCAAAGACTGTTCCCTGGTCGATGGAAAAACGGATACAGGTACGCCAGAAGTATACCCTGGATCAGCATGGAAACAAATCCCAGTGGAATGATTGGATTTGCGCGAGTATAGATTCCAAAAGATTCATATAATTCCTTGAAGAAGAATAGATGCCAACTGGCACCGTGGACAAACGTCGGGATAAGGTAGGCGAGTACGGCCATACTATATGTCTTTTTTGTGAATGTAACTTGCATAATGCAAGCTACTATTATGACTTGCTTTTTGCAAGTCATAATTACTCATGCGGCAATGCTTTCGACACATGAAACCCATTGTCCCATAGCTTTTGCACTGAACATCTTCGGCGATCACTGGTCCCTGCTTATAATGCGGGACATTCTGTTTCAGAAGAAGAAGCGGTATAATGAATTCCTCAACTCAGAGGAGAAGATCAGCACCAACATTCTAGCAGACAGGCTTCAACGACTGGAGGCCAATAGGATCATTAAGAAGAAGAGAGACACCATTGATGGGAAGAGTTTCATCTACTCTCCCACCGACAAGGGCCTGGACCTCTTGCCAGTTCTACTCTCCATCGTGCGTTGGAGTGGAAAGCACGATGCAAAGACAGGTGCCCCTGCTTCATTTCTACGTCAGCTTGAGAAACCAATGAATGATATTGAGCGGAAAATCCGCAGTGAATTTGGTGCCAGGCAGGTGTGACGCGGAGAAATACAGTCGAAACCCGAGAACGATTCGCACGATAGGCGAACAATCAAGAGGGATTGTGCGAAAAGGTGCTATGAAATCTTTTTACTGCCTTGAATTGCCATTACACTTAGTACAAATGCGCCTAACCCGAGAAACACCCTGAACCACTGCCAGTTTCCCCAGGTCATGATTGCCAAACTTAATTTTCCCTCTTCAATTGATCGGGCATTGAACGCAGCATTGGCATCCTTGAAGAAAACGAAAAACGTGGCTATTACAAGAATTGATAATATTGCCGACCCAAGCATAACCCATTTTTTATCCTCGTTCCTGGTAAAAAACAGAATCGAAAGGACTAAGGCCAGAACCATACTCGAAATTTCCAGGGGACTATAAAAGTTAACCAATGCCGCCTGGTTCTTGGCATACCAGGTATAAAATTCTGTAGGGGTGAGACCTAACCAGAAAGGTACGATTATTACGGCTTCCGTCAGCATTGCCCCGGACGTTAGGCCTAACACAGCTACAGTCAAGATTCCCAAAATGCGCATTATTGGTTTCATTTTATACCTGGCCAGCCACTCCAACTTCAAAATGCCCAGAAGGGACGAGCCGGAGCAACATTGCCACAGAAGGCCGACGCCGTCAATACTCAAAAGGAATCAGGTTCCGGCTTTCTGGGAAGCCAGCATGACAAGGAGGCTGCGCTTCCCGTGGCATCGGTGTCCCCTGTTTATCAATCACAGACAAATAACGTCGCCTAACGGTATCAAGTGCTCCTGGCGATACTTGAAACGCATTAAACCAGGTAGTTGCGACAACGTTCTATAAATTTTACCAGAGATGCTACGTTATGCGTTATTATCATTGACTCGATGTTCCGAACCGGGGATTCCCAGCTATGATGCGTTTGTATCTGCTGATCCTTCTGTCATTCCTGGCCTGTTCCTCGGAGGCCGGTCCGACGGATCCAGACAAACTCGCTTATTTTAGGGAAACCTATGAAGAAAGTAGAAGCGATTTTCGAAAGGAATGCGAGCTACGCAGCACGGCCGGAGCGAACCTAACAACTCTCCCAGTTGCTTCACAATCTGATTCCGATCTGACGATTGATCTATGCTACTTACCTGCAACGGACCATCAGGATCGTATCCTGATCATAACATCCGGTGTCCATGGAATCGAGGGCCTCGCTGGCAGTACCATCCAACGCTTTTTCATGGCGCAGTTGCTACCCGGCAATCTTTCTCGAACTGGAATCCTGCTGATTCATTCGGTCAATCCATTCGGATTTAGAAACGAGCGTAGAGTCACAGAGAATAACGTAGATCTAAACCGCAACTTCGCCACATCGCCCGCACTCTTCTCCACCCGCAACGAAGGGTATGCGGACATAAACGAATTCTTGAATCCGGAGGAACGGGTTTCCACCAGTACGCTTGCCGATTGGTCTTTTGGCATCCGAGCACTCCTCAATATCGCGCGACATTCAATGCAAACCCTCCGGCGCGCTGCCCTGCAGGGCCAATACGACCATCCCAGGGGCGTCTTCTTCGGAGGGTCAACGTTTGAACCGCAGAAAGCGATTCTCGAACCGGTGCTGAGAAAATTCACTGCAAATGCTACGTCCGTCATGCTGATCGATCTGCACACGGGATACGGTACGCGAGGAAAAATGCACTTGCGAAATGCTCATCCAGATCAGTCACAACTGAAAGCTATTGAAACGGTCTATTCTGGTTTCCAGATAGATTACGGTGCTCAGAATAATTTCTACGCGCCCACGGGTGAGTTTGTTGTTTACGTTGGCCAATTATTAAAACCCGGGGTCACGTACGTCCCCATGCTTTTTGAATTCGGGACGCTGGACAGCCAGACAATGACTGGATCTATCGCCTCAATTCATAACATGATCCTTGAGAATGCCGGATTCCATCACAATTATGCACACGAAGGGGATAGAATTAACGTTAAGCGACGCTTTCGAGAACATTTCTATCCCGAATCAGCGATCTGGCGGACTTCTTTACTCACGTCTTGCGAAGAAATCTTACCAAGAATCATCGACCGTTTTAACTCCCTCGAAACAGGGGAAAGGCCTTGAGTGAACCGATTATCGCAAAGGGAGCGTCTAAACCACTGGGGGCCTATCCACATGCAAAAACGGTGGGGAACCTTGTGTTCCTTTCCGGAATAGGCCCACGCAGGTCGGTAGACAACTCCATCCCCGGTCTCGAATTGGACGCAGATGGCAACATAATAAAGTATGACTTCGAAGCAGAATGTCATGCAGTGTTCGCAAATGTAAAGGCTGTCCTCGAGGCCAGCGGCAGTTCCTGGAATCGGATGGTAGACGTGACCGTCTTTCTGACAAACATCAAGCGCGATTTCGATGTTTACAATCGGATCTACGGTGACTATTTCAAGGATGTTCAACCAGCGAGAACAACGATTGAAGTGAGTAGATTACCGGCACCCATGGCGATCGAGCTAAAAGTTACCGCCAGTCTTTTAGACGTCGAACATTCACGATCTCAAGACTGAGACTCCCTTTCAATCTCACATACCCGTCTGAGCCAAATTCCTGCCGAGCCCGCCGTGAAATCTCAGGTTCCGGCTTTCTGGGAAGAACTCACTCGCGCATGGTACTCAGCGAAATAATCTTCCAGACGATTTACTCCATACGCCGGAGCAATAATATCGATAGTATGCGCCACAGTAGCGAATTTCATGAACTGATAAATTCGTTTGTTGAACGGTCGCAGGAGCGTTACAAAAAATCGTTCGAGCACGATTGGAATGCGTAGCAGCCTGGAAGAACGTCCAGTAGCCCTGAGCGCCAGTTCGGTAATCTGATCCCGCGAAAATACTTCGGGTCCACCTACATCAAGGCTCGCTTCCTGCGAGGCAATTCCCTGAACAATTGCGCGGGCCACGTCCTTCTCATGAATTGGATTGATCCTTGGTTTGCCGCTTCCAATTACCGCACCCAAACCCTTCTCAGCAAATTGTAGAAAAAGCAAGAGCAGCGAAAAGAATGCAGTAGGACGAATAATTGTGTGCGGGAGTCCTGATTCCTTGAGAGTCTGGACGAACCTTTCGTGTGCATCAAAGTATTCTGTTTTTTCCAACCCTTGCACAAAATAGAACGACACGTATACAAACTTCTTAATCCGAGCGAACCCTTTCGATTTTAGCGCCGCATTGAGGAAGTTGCAGTTCGCTTGAAAGTCCACTTCGTAGAAGCTTGCCCGATCGCTGAACTTCAACAGATCGAGACTTGCTCCAACGCAAGAGATAATAACATCTACACCCTCGAACGCTTCCGGGGAAATCTCGGCTGTCATTAGATCACCTATTGCATGACTGTCGTACAGTCCTTGAATGCTCTCAAGCCTGGAACTCGATCGAGTGAGGGCACGTACGCTGTATCCCTTTGCTTTTAATTCGCGCGCTACATGTTTCCCCAGCGTACCCGATGCCCCGGCCAATAGAACTGTTTCCATAGTTTTCATCCTGCACCGAGACTGATTGCCAGCGGTAGCCTACGAATCCAAAATAGACGCAATCGTCTACTTTTTTTGTCCAGAAAATGGACGCCTGTGTCTATTTTTTTCTTTCTGAGTAAGGGCCTTACTAGGGGTAATCCAGTTATGAAGGCCAGAGAGCGGATTTTAAAGGCTGCAGCGGAACAATTCTACAAGACTGGATACCCCGCAACGGGGGTGGGCGATATCCTCAAGGTGGCCGAGGCTCATAAGGCCAGTTTCTACAAATACTTTAAGAACAAGGAAGAACTGGGCCTGGCATATATTACCGCCAAACGCCGGCTCTATGCAAACCTCTTTCGTTCTTTGATGAAAGCATATCCCCGCTATGCTGATTTTGTAAATCAATGGATCAATATCTTAAAGGCTGAGGCCGGCAAAGGAAACGTTTCGGGTTGTGCGTTCGCCCTATTGTACAATCAGACTCTTATATCACGCTCAAGAAGTACGGAGGCCATTTTCCTTCCTGAAATCCAGGGGGGAATCCAGGACTGGGAAACCATTTTTTTTGAGTATCTTATGGAGAATCTGAAACGAAAGCGAAAGGCTAGAAGGATTTCGTCGCGCGAGGAAACCTCACTTCGTCAATGGGCCCGACGCATGGTGCTTCTATATGAAGGTGCGCTGCAGGCCTACGCTATGACAGGAAAGGAAATCTATTTTGAAGACCTGCGCGATTGCCTTCTTATGGCGCCCATACTTTCAGGCAGAGCTGCCTGATACTCTTTCTTGATGAAAAGGAGAGATTCTGGAGCTTCAAGCAAATGACCAAATATGACCTTTGAAAAAGCTTGGGTCGGGGAAAATCCCTGAATATGCCCGAAGGGGGACTTGAACCCCCACACCTAATAGGCACAAGCACCTCAAGCTTGCGTGTCTACCAATTCCACCATCCGGGCAATGGCTCTTAAAATCAGAGCAAAGCAAGAAAAGTTTTGACCGAGCACCTGGTCCAGCGATTTTTTAATTTGGCCTTCATGCATGTCACATCACGAACTTAAAGCAAATCAAAACCTGATGATTTCTGTCTCTGGAATTCGAGGAACCATTCCGGAGGGTCTCAATCCCAGCTTGATTGCTGACATTGCGCTGGGCTTTGCCGCAACCACTGGCAAACGCGTTGTCCTGGGAATGGACAGCAGAAACACCGGCCCGCTGATTCGAGATCTCATCGCATCTACGCTGATAGCATGCGGGAAGCAGGTTCTGGACGCAGAACTTGCGCCCACGCCTACGGTTAAGGCGGCTGTGAAATTACACAATGCTTCGGGTGGGATCATGATCTCTGCCTCGCACAATCCGCCACAGTGGAATGGACTCAAGCTGATAGCGAACGAGGGTTTCTTCTTTCAGAAGGAAGACCTCAACTCCATGCTCGCTGCAATCAAGTCGTCTAAATTTCCTCTGGTGGACTACAAGAATCTTGGATCATACAAAAAAGTGGAAGCGGTTCAGGATCACATAAAATCAGTTTTAAAATTAATAAGTAATACAGAGCAAATCAGAAGTAAGAAATACACCGTAGTAGTAGATGCGGTTGCTGGGGCCGGGAGAAACGCACTCCCGCTTCTATTAGCCGAGCTCGGTTGCAAGGTAATACCTTTGTATTGCGATGCGGACACTTCGGGCGAATTTCCTCGTCCTCCAGAGCCTACTCCAGTTGCCCTCAAGAAGTTCAGCGAAACGTTGCGCAAATCAAAAGCTGCCTGCGGCTTTGCTCTCGACCCGGATGCCGATAGAATTGTACCCGGTAGTCCGGCGAAGGGTGCAATCAATGAGGAGTATTCACTTCCACTCAGCTTCCTTGGCTTGCCAGAAGTCAAAGTAAAACCCAAAGCCAGGCCACGCGGAAAAATTCCTTTTGTAGTTAATCTTTCCACTTCCACGTTATTGGATCAGATTGCAGAACCCTATGGCTATGCAATTCTACGCAGCGCTGTCGGCGAGGCCAACGTAGTTGCTATGATGCAAAAGAATTCATCCTTCTTTGGTGGAGAAGGTAATGGTGGGATCATTCATTCAAAGGTTCCATCATTTGGTAGAGATTCGCTGCTGGGTGCTGCACTCATGCTTTCTGCAATGGCACGACACGATGCGAGGAGTCTAGATGATTTAATGGGAATGCTTCCTCCGCTTTTTATGGAGAAGCGCAAATTCGATTTAAAGCAAGGTGCCGATGTGCGCGAGGTGTTCACCCGAATAGAAAATCTATTCTCCGGGATGAATGTCGATCGTCGAGACGGACTTCATCTTGCAAACGCCGATTGCTGGATTCATGTGCGAGCGAGTAACACTGAGCCCGTGCTCCGCGTCATCGCTGAAGCCAGGAATACTACAGATCTCACTCAACTTCTATCACGCGCTGCGCGCGCTATCAAGTGAGTCTTTTTCCGGGATCAGTTTCCGTATTTGGAGACTAACTGCGCGGTGAATTTGTCCTGTGAGTGGTCTGGTGCAGGAAGGGCAGAGGGTGCGGGTCTCAAGATGCAGTGGCTGCATCCATAAGAATATAGTATGACCGCAGGCTTTGCACTGGATCTCCACTTCGAAAGGATCAAATGCGATTTCTTCCGGCCCGGCCATACACTCAGCTAATCGGCAGAATATTCAAAATCTTGAGAAATGCTGGCTTCGCGTAGCGATCAGCGGATCAAAAAACCTTGCCGTCGCAAGTCGCTTTGGTCTATTGAAAAAATGAAAATCTATACAAAGCTGGGCGATGATGGAACGACTCGTTTGGCAAACGGGACAAAGACCGGAAAAGACGATCCGCGCGTCGAATTATACGGCACGGCCGATGAACTCAATTCGACAATTGGCGTAGTCCTGGCCCATGTTGGAAATGATCTGGCTGACGTTCGCACGCACTTGATACTAACTCAGCACGTACTATTTGAACTGGGGGCTGAGCTGGCAGGATATTATAAAGATAAAGAGGGCAGCGTAATTCGCGAAGAGGATATCAGCTATTTGGAAAACGCGATTGATGGATTCCAAAGCCAGCTTCCGGAATTGCGTGCTTTCATTCTTCCAGGTGGCTCAGCGGCCGCATCTTTCTTGCACATATCACGAACAGTTTGCAGAAGGTTGGAAAGAAAGATGGCTAGTGGCCTGGCTGCAACCGGAAGTGACGGCAGACCGCAGGTATATCCGGCGGCCTTGCGCTACATTAACCGCTTGTCAGACTATCTCTTTGTTGCTTCACGTTATGCGAATTTGAAAGCAGCACAAAAAGAAATAGAATGGCAATCGCGCGAGAAGCGCTAGGATTCACGATCTGCCATTAAATCGAGAGTTACCGGAGAAACCCCGGTTTCTTCGGGGATACATTCACAACTTTCAGAATATAAATCGGTCACACAAACGATCGAATGAACCGGATGGGTGGTTTCTGCGCCCTCACGTTCTTGTCTAATTCCATCTTCATGAATCCAGGCCGTAGATGTAACCCCAGCGGTGCTTCGTAGCTCGGCAACAATGGAATACACAAACCCACCCAGATCACGGAGGAAGACACGCAGCTTTGCGGGATCGGCCACTGCAATTGCTCTGCGCATGAAATGTGTTTCAGGATCGTTGTATTTCAAATAACGTCCAGTCTTCTCATCAAACTCGACCAATAGTCGAATGATCTTAGAGAACTCTTCTTTCTTTTGGGTTAATTCACGCCAACCGGCGATGGAAATGTCTTTGGTTTTCATAGGCCTCTAAGAACAGGCGTATAAAAATCGTTTAACGTACCGGAAAAAATAATCGGTAAATCACCGAATCCGGGCAGAGAATTCTCTGCAGAGGAATCGATCGGCGCGAATCTTCACCTAAACTGGTGAGCAATTTCAAATCGTTTGAAAGAATTTCCGGCGCACGCGAAAAAAATGGGAGAAAATCAGGACTCAGTAGTTATATACAGTAGTATGAGTCTCAAAGCCAGTTCTACTATCGTAACTTCTTTCATTATCCTCGCTCTCATGAGCGCGGTCGATTGTGGATCAAAGGCGCAGGGGAATACCCTGGGAATGCTGGCCTTACTCGCAGGAGGAGCAACAGACGAGAATGAAATTACCTCTCTAAATATCGAACACGGTAATAGCTCGTTTGTACTCAGCGATTCTTCCCTGGCCCAGCTTTCGCAATCCGGCGCAGGTAGTCCGAACTCGATTACAACTGCAACTGATACAGCAAGGATCACCACCGATTCCGAAGGGAATCACCTGAATCTTAGCTCTGCGATCAAAGTAAACAATCGCTATGTCTTCCTGGCTGGTTTGAGACGAATCAATTCGACTAGACCCCCCGGGCATTTTGTCATCGATCTTATCACCGGCTCAATACGAAAATTACAATACTTTCCCAGCTACCCTGCTAAAATCTTTGCCACTGATGATATGGCCTACTACGTTTCAGGTTCTACGATTGTTGAAACGGACCTTGCATCGGGACGATCGACCATCGTTTCCAGTAGATACAATTACTGGCGACAAACGGCGCAAGGATACAACAACGAATTGATCACCGGGTGGAATGGTTCGACCTGGCTATTCTTGGATGGCACTGGATATCTCTATGCTGTCCAGGTTGACAACTTTTCAAACAGCTACACGCAAGGAATGGGCGCGAGGTTTCTGAAAGTCGGCGGAACATGGAATCCTGACTCCAGTTTTAATCAGACGTTCCTTCCTTCTATGCCTATGCAGGTAGCGGATCAATTCCCCGGATCGTTACTAGCGAACGATACCTGGATTCTCACAGACCCGGCAAATCGCAACGTCTACAAGGTTCGCGCTTCGGGCCAACAAATCACTGTGAAGGAATTCAATATCGCAACCTGGTCAGATGGCTCGCAAGTCGCATCACTCACTCTTCAGAATGCATTACCGGCACTCGGCACCACGTTCCTGGGATACCAACCGAACCTTCAAGCGTCTATCATTACAGATGGACATGAAATCGTGCGGTTGTCAGTGGGAACGTCGGGATTTCAGATTGTGGAAATCATTGCACCCGCAAGTATTCCTGTAACAACATCAATCAACTGGCCAGGCGCTGCGGTCTCGGCCTGGGGCCCCGGTGCTGTGACTAACTGGCGCTTCCTGAATGATAGAATATACTTCCTTAAGCCCTCTGATGGACTGATCTATGCATGGGATATGGATCCTGCGAATCCGCCTACAGCCCAGCCCATCGGTACAACCAGTAAAATCAAATTCCTGTATTGATATAAAGCGCCTAACGTCACACGCACCAGGAATAGGATTCCGTCCAAGCCCTACCAGCTACCTGAGGATCCGCCTCCGCCAAAACTTCCTCCGCCACCACTAAAGCCGGAGCTTGAGCTCGAACCGGACGAACTCCAACCGGAGCTACCGCCACTCGAGCTGCTCCTGATTCCAAATAGCGAAAGAATTCCCGTACCCAGGACCGTTATCACAATACCCACGAAAAACGTTACCCAGGCCATTGCAAACATTGCGAGAATCCAGACAGAGGTAAGCTGATAGGAAACCACCGCTGCCACGGCACCAACCAGGGGCGGGAGAATGGCGAGGTACTTATGAACCGTCAATGGCACCAGGGTGCCTACAATAATGAAAATACTTAGAAAGGCAACGACTCCCAGTGTAGCTGGCCAACCCATGCTTTCTAGATCACCTGAAGAAGATACAGCAGCGGGAAGTTGCTCACCGTTGATTAATTGAATAATTGCATCAATTCCTGCATTGATTCCCAGATTGAACTCGTTAGCCTTAAAATGCGGAACGATCTGCTCATCAATAATGCGCTTGCAAATCACATCCGGCAAAACCCCTTCAAGGCCATAGCCAACTTCAATTCGCAGCTTCCGATCATCCTTTGCGACAATCAAAATAACGCCGTCGTCTACTCCCTTGCGTCCAATTTTCCATGCTTCAGCAACACGAATTGAATACTGTTCTATCGTTTCCTGGCCAGTGGTTGGTAGTATAAGAACAGCGGCCTGCGACCCTTTTTCTTTTTCAAGGGCCGCTAATTTTCCTTCAATGGCGGACAATTCTTCAGGTGATAGAGTTTGCGTTAAATCTGTGACGCGCCTCTTCAGTTCTGGAATTTCAATGTCATGAGCAACTAACGTTGTAAGCGCGAACAGAGTTGAAAACAGAACAATAGATAATTTGAGTCCGTGCTGAAACATGTTAACTAGCCCGGAAGACAATCACTTTAGCTCGCGGAGCACACCTTCGAGAATCTCAAGACCATCCGCCGCAGACTCCAGGGAGATGTTCAAAGGAGGGACCAGGCGAATCGTAGTTTCGTTTGTGCAGTTCACAAGCAGCCCACGATCACGACAGGTATCCACAACCGCCGCCCCCGGGCGATCCAATTCGATGCCAATGTGCAGACCCATTCCGCGAACCTCTTTTATCACCGGAATTGCAATCTGCGCTGCCTGTAAACGACGGAAGAAATAGTCAGAGAGTGCAACCACATTATCTAGCAGATCGCGCGTAACAATAATCTTCAGCGTCTCGTATGCCACACGTGCTGCAAGATGATTCCCGCCAAACGTTGTTCCATGAATACCAGGATGGATCAAATCACAATGCTTCTCCGCAATAATCATTGCGCCCACGGGAAACCCGTTCCCCAGGGCCTTAGCCAGAGTGATGGCATCCGGGATAATCCCGAAATGCTCATATGCAAATAGTTTTCCGGTACGTCCCATTCCTGTTTGAATCTCATCCAGGATGAGTAGAATATCATTTTCCTGCGTGAGTTTGCGGGCAAGTCGCACGTATTCCAAATCCAACGGCTTTACGCCGCCTTCACCTTGAACCAGCTCTAGAACCAAAGCGCAAATTTCATGCCCGTTCTGGTCGATTTCTTTCTCGAGCATATCCACATCGTTGGGTGCTATGTAATGCATATGATCCAGGAGTGGTCCAAACCCTTTGTGAATTTTTGCCTGACCTGTCATTGACATGCCTGCCACGGTTCTTCCATGGAAGCTATTTTCCAGTGTGACTATTCTATTAGCGTTTCCCTTTTTCTGACCGTGGAGACGTGCCAATTTGAATGCCGCCTCGTTGGCTTCCGTACCGGAGTTGCACAGAAAGGCGCGACCAGGAAACGAATACGTTACGAGCGCCTCGGCTAGTAGAGCAAGTTCCTGGTTATAAAATAAGTTGGAAGTATGAATTACGCGGTCCGATTGTTCGCGCAAAGCTTCAACGAAATCTGCATCGCCATGTCCAAGGGATGTGACAGCAACACCAGAAAGAAAGTCCAGATAACGTTTATTATTTGTATCGTATAAGTATTCACCCTGGCCAAAGTAGAACGCAACTGGAGCGCGCTTGATATTGTTAACCAGGAACTTGTCCGATTTCTCTTTGATTTCTTCAAAAGAAAGAGGTTGTGAGAATTGACGATCCGGCTTATCGCCGGGAGCTAAATCGCGGGACTGATCTACGTCTTTTAGCCTCGATTCTTTCTGACTTTCTGTTTCCGGAACTTTCCATTTCATTTATGATTAACCTGCGAGTCCTGTCTTGGCAATAAAAACGCCTGACACACTGGCCAGTTCGTTTTCGAGATCTACGCGCCCTTTTTCTAGTTCTTCAAGGCTGGTGGGCGAACCAGAACTCTTTAGACTTACGTAGAGTTTGACTTTGGGTTCAGTCCCGGAAGGACGAATCGTAAGCTTCCCTTCCGGCTCAAGAATCATCTGGATTACATCTGCGGGTGGCAATTGTCCAAATACAGCGGCGGACTTCTTTCCGTCTTTGGTTTGATTCAGATAATCCAAAACAGAAACGATTTTACGTTCACCAACGGCAAGCCCCGTCCAATCTTCGCTGCGTAGCCTGAGCATGATCTCTTTGATCTTTTTCTGGCCATCGGCGCCCTTCATCGTTACTGACTTAAGATCTTCCAGGTACAGACCGTACTTCAGATAGACCTGGTTCAAGTAACCAAGAAGATCGCCTCTTTGCGCTAAAATTTCACATAAAAGCAGAGCGGAAGAAAGAGAATCTTTATCGCGCACAAAATCAACCGGAAGATACCCGTAGGATTCTTCCCCGCCAAATAGATATATCTCTTTGCCTTTTTTGTAGTTCATCTCCTTGCTGCCAGTGTCCAGAAGACGCATCTGCTCGGCGATGTATTTGAATCCAGTTAGAACGTCGTGAATCTTGATTCCGTTTGCTTCAGCGATGCACTTCTGCAAGTCCGTGGTAACAATTGTTTTATAGACGTGATAATTGCCCGGAGTCTTTTTTTCTGCGGCGATTTTCTCGCAGAGATGCGCGCAGAGTACGCTGCCTATCTGATTTCCGTTCAGAAGCGCATAATTGCCTTTGTCGATCTTAACGCCAATCCCCAGTCGATCTGCATCTGGATCAGTTGCCATGAAGAGATCTGCGTCTTTTTGAATTGCAAGTTCGCGGGAAAGTCTGAGGGCTTCTGCTTCTTCTGGATTTGGATACTTGACAGTTGGAAATTCTCCATTGGGTTGCTCTTGCTCCGGAACCACGCTAACCTGGAAACCAAAATGACGGAGTAAATCCGGAACCCATTTTCCGCCAGTCCCATGCAATGGTGAATATACCAGATGGAACTTTTTTTTCTCTGGCCTGGCTGGAGTTGCAAAAGGCGTCTTTGCTATTTCTTGAAAGTATGTCTTACGAATCTCACTTCCAATTCGCTTAACGTTCTTCTTGAAAATTGGGTCTGTCTCCGCGAGGAAATGTATCTCTTCCCACCGAATGCTTGCGATCTGCTTTTCGATTTCCTTTTGATCACTTCCTACAATCTGTGAACCATCCGATCCATATACTTTATACCCATTATACTCTGGCGGATTATGGCTTGCTGTAATCACGACTCCACCTGTCCCAGCCAGTTTCCGCACAGCGTAAGAAAGCATTGGAGTTGGGGCAACATCATCGAACAAGAAGACCTGAAAGCCTTGACCCGCTGCAATTCCAGCCGTTACAATGGAGAACTGGTCGCTTTTTCTGCGTGAATCGAATGCAATTACGAGGGCAGGCTTGCGTGATCTTCCCTTCATCACTCGACAGATGGCAAGCGTGGCACGTCCCACCGTGTATGCGTTCATTCGGCCACTGCCATTGCCCAGAACACCGCGTAAACCGCCAGTTCCGAACTCTAGCTCGCTTGAATAAGCCTCGATTTCTTCCGATTGTTTGCCCGAAACGCAATCCCCGTAGACCCGCGCAGCTTCTTCGCGGGTTTCGAGCGGGAACGCCGGACCGGCCCAGTCAAGGATTCGCGTACGTATTGCTTCTGATATGGTTGATTTGGAGGCTTCAGGCATAATTGATAGCTTTCCTGTCCTTTCTCGCCGGTAAATTTTTATTTGACCGTGAGGACCCAGGAGCCAGAATTTTATTAATCACTATGATCACTGCCGAGCCGCGCAATCATACCCTTATTTTACACGTTATGGAGCCCCGCGTGGACATGGTTGTCGCACGCAAATTTCGTGAAGGCCTCACAGCATATTTGAAGGACAAACCCCAACGAATCGTGCTGGATTTGAAAGAAACAGAATATTTTGATAGCTCCGCTCTTGGCGCACTGGTGGCGTTCATGAAGGATGTAAAAGGCTACGGTGGACAACTCGTTCTCTGCAATCTTTCACGTTCGCTGCTCACTCTTTTGAAGCTCTCAAAACTGGATCTTCTCTTTGAAATCTCAGAAGATCTAGAAAAAAGCATCGTTTAAAGAAGCACTCAACCCAATTCCGGCCCTCCCCGGGTCGATCTTATACCTATGCAAGGCCCGGCCACATACTCGGACTCGCTGATTGAATCGCTGCGTGAGCTCTCTGGCTCACGATCAGAGGACTTTACAGAAGAAACGATCATCGGATCAGACATAAATCAGATCAGACACGTCTTCTATTTCCTGCGTTCAGAACGACAACAGGTCCTGATCAATTACATGGGCGAGTCGTATCGCGCTGTAGTTGAGCGCGTGGACAATAATCGAATTATTCTCTCAACCCCTGACTTGATTGAAGGAACTGGTCGACGCTGCAGAATCAAATTTGAAATCATAAACATTCTTTATCAATTCGAAGTACCGATCCTGGACTTGAGCCGCGATAAGATCGTGATTCGCATGCCGGCGTACGTGCAATCTGCCCGCCATCGTAAAAACGTTCGCGTGTATCCCCGTGATCTATTCATGCGATTTAACCTTTTGTATCTACCTATGTTTGGTCGACGTGGCGTTGGACAGATTGTGGAGAATCGTTATCCAAAAATTGTCCGTGAACTTGAGAAAGACATTCCAGATCTCGCACTACTCGTTAGGATTGTAAACGAGGCCGTAGGAGAAATCAGCACTGAATACGAATTTAGAATCTACGATCCAAATGTAAAACGAACGTTCCTCGAACGCGTGATGACCAGCGAAAAGAAAACTCTGTACGTAAAGGACACATCGCGTAAGGACAGCTACTATTCGCCGCTTGGGTTGTACGGAATCATCAATTTTGAAAAGGAGTTTAGACGAATTGCTCGCGAGGAATCCCTTGAAGAGGCTGAGAATTTCTTTGAGAAATATAGAAGGGAAGAGCTAACTCAGTTCCTGGCCAACTACATCTGCGCGCCACTGGTAGTCCTGGATAAAGTAGTAGGACATATTCTGATTTATTCTACGGTTCTAGATAAGAAGACAATTATTCCTGAAGATGCACAGAAGATCGATCTATTAGTTCAACTGTTGAACTACGCTCTTAGCAAACGATCTCTTGCGGATACATACTTCCGCACGCACAATACACGAGTGGTTAACCTTAGCATGAACGGACTTCTGTTTGAGATTCAGGATCAAAACGTATTTAATTATCTGATCGATCACGATCGACTCAAGATTCGCATTCCAATTCACAGCCATGAAGTTGAAATGCGGGCCGAGATCACTCGTCTGCTTCCGGCAGAAAAGGGATTTCGCGTTGGAGCTTCATTCTTTCACGGCGGTCCAGACGATTTCCGTGAGCTCGAATCGTTTGTATTCGAGCGCGTTCAGAATATGTTTCACTAGTTATTCGCCGTCTCGTTTTTGGCCTGCGGGTTTCCATGGACTGACTGATTCTTGCTGATCGGGCTTTACCTCTTCAGTTGGACCGGGCTGTTGAGCCTCTCCATCTATAAAGGTTACCGAATAACGTTGCGTAGTAGTCTGGCCGCTGATCTTCACATTTCCAATCTCCACGTTACAAGCGGTATCAACTGGAACTCCGGCACTAAATGTGGGAACCCAGACTAGAGTATTCTCTCCGTATCCTGCTTTGTACTGCTCCTGGCGAACGGGAATATTTTTTCCGCCACACGAGAGCTTCACGCTGCTCCCTTGAAAATCTCCTTTTGAAATTGAATACGACCAGCGATAGTCTCGTGCCGTAAACAATTGCCTGGGAGTAAATCCTGCGTTGGGCCAGGCAACAAATGGAACATTTGGAGCTTCCTGCTTATGCTCACCAAAAACCCACAGCGCGTTTGCGCGCGCAGTGGAACCGCTTCCCATAACCAGTTGCCTTGGATAGAAAATCCAACGGCGATGACCTACGAAATAGTTTCCGCTTCCGGGGTCGTATACATACAGATCGATTGCATTGGGGCCGGAGGCACCGAGTGCGATATTGGAATTTGCCGCCGCTTCCGCGCCATCCTTACTGTAGCAAGTCCAGGAGGCTGGAGGGCCATGCGACAAACTATTGTTAGCCTCAAACATCAACGCGGCTTTTGTGTCCTTGTCACTCAGGTCTGATTTTAAAGTGACATCAGCAGGCAGGCCAGCCATGGCCCGAAAATAATTAATCCGAAGGGCCGTTGCATCCTGGTAAGCAGAACTATTTGCCCCGGCACGACAGGATGAAACGTTGCCGGTCCAGCCATTGGACGCTGCGGATTTCTTATACACCTCCCGGTAAAATTGAGCCACGGACGCCCGATTTTTTGTATCAACTGTCAGACCCATCGCCCGGGTCTTGACAGAACTTATACGAGCGGGCTCCTGTGCTGGAGGTGCATCGCTCAGATTCTGCGCGAAAACCGCCCCATCCAGAACCAGAATTATAAACAAGGAAATCGCAAAGCCAAAGAATAAACGCATAGGGACTCAGACTGACGCCAGACCCGAAAAGTTCAAGCAATTGCCGGAATGTGGACCGCAATCAAACGTGCGTGCTTCTGGCTTTCCATTTAACAATTTGTCCGGCCAGAGTAATCACACCAACTCCGGCCATAACAAGTAGGGCCGCCTGGATTTTCCAGACAGGCAACGACTCACCCAGGACAATGGTAGAGGCTCCCATGCCAAAAACGGGAATCATGAGCGCATACGGTGTAACGGTGGCTGCGTCGTAGCGAGCTAGCAACCAGTTCCACGCACCATAACCAAACAGGGTGTTAGCGGCTACCTGCCAGGCCAGGGCAAACCAGGAATAAAAATGGGCGCCCTGTACCGCTTGAACATCCAGAGCCTCGCCCTCAAATAGCAACGAAAGAATGAGCAGGGGCGGCACAGCAAAGATGCAAGACCAGACCATGAATCCAAGCATATCAATACGCACCTGTGACTCTGCTGCAGCTTTCTTGACTACCAGATTGGAACAGGCCCAGGAAAATGCTGCAAACAACACAGTTACAATCCCAGTTGCTGTAACCGCTGCATCTATGTTGCGCGCGATGAGGGCTAGACCCGCTGCCGCAAGAACAATCCCGGCAATTACAACGGGCTTGATGCTCTCCCGGAACAAAAGGACTGAAAGACCTATGGTAAAGAAAACTTGCATTTGAACCACGAGTGATGCAAGTCCAGGGGAAATAGAAGACCGCATCGCAAGAAATAGAAATCCAAACTGTCCGCCAAGGCAAAGCCCGTACAGTATCAACCATTTCCAGCTAACGTTAGGCCGTTTAACAAAGAAAAGCCAGGGGAGCGCGCTGAATGCGAAGCGCAGGGTAGCAAAGAACAACGGAGGAAAGTCCCCAAGGGCGATCTTGATGACAACAAAGTTTGTTCCCCAAATCGCAATGATTGCCAGAGTCAGCAGGACATGGCTGGGCGCCATCAGGCCGGAGTTTTTGCGCGAGTCAGATGCTTATGAACCTGCGCTGCACACTTTCTGCCTTCTGAAATTGCCCAAACAATCAGCGATTGTCCACGTCTAACGTCCCCGCAGGCATAGACACCAGGAAGTGTAGTTGCAAAACTCCCTTCTTCCAGGCCAAAAGTGGCCTTCACACTTTTACGCTCATCGAGCTGCATACCCATCTGAGACAGTTGTGCAAGCAATCCATCCTGAATTGGATTTACAAATCCCATCGCAAGCAACACAAGATCTGCATCCCATTCAAATTCAGAACCAGAAATATCTACAAACTTGCCGTCTTTGAATTCAGCTTTGCAGCCCTGGATCGCCGCAACCTGACCCTCAGCATTTCCTTTGAAATTCTTTGTGCTCACAGCCCATTCGCGAATCACGCCCTCTTCATGACTGGAAGATGTGCGAAGAATTCTTGGATACGTTGGCCATGGCGTTGAAGCCGGACGCTCTTTAGGTGGTTCATCGAAAATTTCGATCTGACGAATCGACTTTGCGCCATGACGATTTGAAGTTCCCACACAGTCGGATCCAGTATCACCACCACCGATTACGATAACGTGTTTCCCTTTTGCAGAAATCAAATCTGGAACGTGATCGCCTGCATTAACTCGGTTTTGACGGGTCAGGAATTCCATTGCAAAATGGACACCTTTAAGCTCACGCCCTGGCAACGGAAGATCACGAGGTTGCTCTGAACCAAGTGCGAGCACTACTGCATCAAAGCTTTTTACGAGCTCGTCTGCCTGGATGTCTTTTCCAACATGCACAGATGTCTTAAAGGTAACCCCTTCCATTTTCATCTGTTCCATGCGCCGATCGATCAGCCATTTTTCCATTTTGAAATCTGGAATTCCGTAGCGCAGCAGTCCACCCACGCGATCGTTCTTTTCAAATACGGTTACACTATGGCCTGCGCGCGCAAGCTGTTGTGCACATGCAAGACCGGAAGGACCTGAACCTACAATGGCAACTTTCTTCCCTGAAAGTTTTGAAGGTGGCTGTGGAGCCACCCATCCTTCAGAAAACCCACGATCAATGATTGACCTTTCGTTGTACTTGATTGTTACAGGCGGCTCAATGATTCCAAGAACACAGGCGCTCTCGCATGGGGCTGGACAGAGTCTGCCGGTGAACTCAGGAAAGTTATTGGTTGAATGCAAATTCTCAAGTGCATCCCTCCATCTTCCCTTATAGATCAGATCATTGAATTCAGGAATTAGATTATCCACCGGACAGCCGTATTCGCCGTGGCAGAACGGAATTCCACAATCCATGCAACGGGCTCCCTGGCTCTGCGCCAGTTCAGTATCCATTGCTTTCTCAAATTCTTTGTAGTGCTTGATGCGTTCGGCTGGAGCTTCTGCGGCAAGCGACGCGCGGGTAAATTCTCTAAATCCAGTAGGCTTACCCATGCGTGACTCCCTTCTCAGTAGGCTCAGTCAGGAGCTGATGTTCTTCTTCCAGCTTCTTGAGAGCGATTTTGTAATCCCCTGGAATTACTTTTACAAACTTACGACGCAGTCTTTCCCAATCGCCCAGAATGAACTCAGCGAGGAGTGATCCTGTGTACTGCTTGTGACGCGTAACCATCTGAAGAATTTCATCTTCATCGCGTGAATCCGGTTCTTCCAGATCTACCCGAATACGTAAGCGATTCCACCTGACATACCCGCAGCAAAGTTGCGTCCAGTTTTTCCAAGCACAACTACACGGCCACCAGTCATGTATTCGCACCCATGATCACCAAGCCCTTCTACAACTGCATACGCCCCGGAGTTTCGCACAGCAAAACGTTCGCCTGCAAGGCCGTTGATATATGCTTCTCCGCCCGTTGCCCCGTATAGACAGGTGTTTCCGGCAATTATGTTCTTGCCTGGGTCATACGTAGTTCCTTCCGGGACGCGGGCTATCAGACGTCCGCCTGAAAGACCTTTGCCTACATAATCGTTTACCTGCCCCATGATCTCAAGCGTGATGCCTTTGTTTACAAATGCACCAAAGCTTTGACCTGCTACGCCATGGAACTTAATATGAATGGTACCGTCTGGCAGCCCGTTTTCACCGTAACGCATGGCGCTTTCACCGGCAAGCATAGCGCCTACAGTACGATTGGTATTGCGAATCGTAATATCGAATGCTACTTTCTCACCGCGCTCCAGCGCAGGCTTGCAACGCTCAATCAGTTCACGATCAAGCTGGGTTTCCAGTCCGTGATCCTGTTTCTTGGTGCAATACAAATCTGTTGGGAAGTTCGGCTTCACGCGAGTCAGAATGCGGGAGAAATCCAGGCCGCGCGCCTTCCAGTGCTTAGTAGGGCGAACGAACGTTAGGCGGTCAATCTGTCCCACCATTTCATTAAATGTGCGGAAACCAAGCTGCGCCATGTACTCGCGTACTTCCTGGGCAATAAATGTCATAAGGTTGACAACGTATTCAGGTTTTCCGTGAAATTTCTTGCGAAGCTCCTCGTCCTGCGTTGCAACTCCAACCGGGCAGGTATTCAAATGACACTTGCGCATCATGATGCAGCCCACAGCAACGAGGGCAGATGTACTGAATCCAAACTCCTCTGCACCCAAAAGCGCCCCGATCACAACGTCCCGACCAGTCAGAAGCTTGCCATCAGTTGCAATCACTACACGATCGCGCAGCCCGTTTGCAACCAGGGTTTGATGCGTTTCTGCGAGCCCAAGCTCCCAGGGTGATCCTGCATGATGAATCGAAGAAATCGGACTGGCGCCGGTTCCACCGGAATCCCCGCTGATCAAGATATGATCTGCATGGCATTTTGCAACACCCGCCGCAACCGTTCCAACGCCAACCTCGCTCACTAGCTTCACACTGATGCGGGCTTTCGGGTTAACGTTTTTCAGATCAAAAATCAATTGTTTTAGATCTTCAATTGAATAGATGTCATGGTGCGGTGGTGGGCTAATCAACGTTACGCCTGGTGTGCTATAACGCAGACGACCAATATGCTTATCCACTTTATGGCCTGGAAGCTGGCCGCCCTCGCCCGGTTTTGCACCCTGCGCCATTTTGATCTGGAGCTCGTTTGCATTGACAAGGTAGTTTGTGGTCACACCAAAGCGCGCGGAAGCCACCTGTTTGATTGCACTGCGCATGCTATCGCCGTTCTCAAGGGGAACATAGCGAATCGGATCCTCTCCACCTTCGCCAGTGTTGCTCTTTCCACCTGTACGGTTCATAGCAATTGCAAGAGTTGTATGTGCTTCCCATGAAATTGAGCCAAAGCTCATGGCTCCTGTGGCAAATCGTTTGATGATATCAGCTACAGACTCAACCTCTTCGATTGGAACAGGGGTTGCTGTTTTATCAAAGTCAAAAAGACTGCGCAGCGTAATGCGGCGCTTTGTCTGGTCGTCGATGAGCTTACTGAACTGCTTGAAGATTGAGTAATCACCCGTTGATGTTGCACGCTGAAGTGTATGAACTGCAGTTGGCGAATACAGATGAGCCTCGCCTTCCTTTCTCCAGTAGTGGACTCCACCTGGATCAAGCAAGCCAGGATGAAACGTTTCATCATAAGCCTGGGCGTGACGGCGAAGCACTTCTTCCTCAACCATCTCAGCGCTGCATCCTTCGATGCGACTGGCTGTTCCGGTGAAATACGAGTTGATCAGTTCTGAATCAAGACCAACAGCCTCAAAAATCTGCGCACCACAATAAGATTGCAAGGTGGAGATTCCCATTTTACTGAAAATCTTGAACAGACCTTTGCCCACTGCCTTAATGTAATTCTTGCGAGCATCTTTGAAACTCTTGATCTCCGGCAGGCCGCCTTCTTCAATCATATCAGCCAGAGTTTCAAATGCAAGATACGGATTGATTGCATTTGCGCCGTATCCCAGAAGCAATGCAAAATGAGAAACTTCACGCGGCTCACCTGATTCAATTACGATTCCCGTTTTTGTGCGAAGCCCCGCGCGAATCAAGAAATGGTGAACTGCGGCAACTGCAAGCAAGCTTGGAATTGGCGCGACGCTTGGACCTACGCCCCGATCTGACAGAATGATGAGGTTTACGCCACCGCGTACTGCGGTTGCTGCTTCATCGCAGACCTGATCGAGACGATTGCGCATGCCGCTCTTTGCGTCAGGATCAAAAAGAATATTCAGCGTAATCGCCTGGAAATGGCCACGGGCAATTGTTCGGATTTTTTCCAGATCGTTGTTGCTCAGAACTGGATGTTCAAGCTCAAGGCGATGTGCATGGCCTGGTGTTTCATCGAGAAGATTCCCTTCTGGCCCAATGTATGCGGTGAGCTCCATAACCAGCTCTTCGCGGATTGGATCTACCGGTGGGTTAGTTACCTGCGCAAACAACTGCTTGAAATAACGGAAGAGTGGTTGTGGCCGATCTGAAAGCACAGCAAGCGATGCATCGACACCCATTGAACCAATTGCTTCTTCACCTGTGACGGCCATCGGGCGCATCTGGCTATTAATGTCTTCAGACGTGTAACCAAATACGCGCTGACGTTCCAGAATGGTCGGATGATCCGGCTGATGCACAAACGTTGGATCCGGAAGCTCACTCATCCGAATCATGTTTTCATTCACCCACTGATGATAGGGTTTTTGAGTGACGATTGTCTTCTTCAGTTCTTCATCATCAATGATGCGACCCTGCTCCAGATCGATCAGGAACATTTTCCCGGCAGTAAGCTTTCCGCTCTTAACAATAGAAGAAGGTTCAACTGGAAGTGCTCCGGCTTCTGAGGCCATGATGCACAAATCATCTTTGGTTACCACATAACGTGCCGGTCTCAGTCCGTTACGATCGAGCGTGGCACCAATCTGAACACCGTCCGTAAATGCAACCGCAGCAGGTCCATCCCAAGGCTCCATCATTGTTGCATGGTATTCATAGAAAGCGCGACGATCTGGGTCCATGTCGGGATTTTTGGACCACGCTTCTGGAATCATCATCATCATGGTATGCGCAAGGCTGCGCCCGCCCATGACCAGGAGTTCGAGTACCGTATCGAATGTTGCAGAATCGCTCTGACCTTCCATAATAATAGGAAGCATGCGCTTGAGGTCTTTCCCGTACAGAGGGGATTCCATAACCATCTGGCGTGCCGCCATCCAGTTCATGTTTCCGCGAAGCGCATTGATTTCGCCGTTATGCGCGATCATCCGGAACGGGTGGGCCAGATCCCAGGTAGGGAATGTGTTGGTTGAAAACCGCATGTGAATCAGCGCAAGCGCAGACTCAACGTCCGGAGACTGGAGATCCGTGTAAAACTTTGGAATCTGATCCGCGAGGAGCATTCCTTTGTAAATGATTGTTCTGGAGGAAAACGATGCTACGTAATACTTACTTCTGTCCAGCTTGTGTTCTGCGCGTACGCGACGGTCAATTACTCGTCTGATTAGATAAAGCCGGCGCTCAAAGTCATCACCGCTCTTAACGTCAGGCGAAGCACCTATGAAGCATTGGCGGAAATGGGGCGAGGTTGAACGAGCGGCTTCTCCAGTGAACTCCGCCTGGATTGGCACGTCGCGCCAGCCCAGGAATTCCTGGCCTTCGTCTACGACTACCTTCTCAATTATAGTTTCAACGGCTTTACGCTGCGTTCTATTCTGAGGCAAATACATGAAACCTACAGCATACCGCCCTGCAGGCGGCAATTGGACCCCAGATTCGCCCATAACCCGACGGAAAAACTTGTCTGGCATCTGAATCAAGATCCCAGCACCATCTCCCGTGAGCGGATCAGCGCCTACAGCACCTCTATGTTCGAGATTATGAATGAGCTGAAGCCCCAGCTCGACGATGCGGCGGCTCTGACGGCCCTTTATGTCTACGACGAAGCCTACGCCGCAGGAGTCTTTGTCCAATGCCGGGTCGTATAAACCCTGTGCACGGTTAGTTGGTTGCATCGAGATCATCTTACCCGCCCCGGATTGTCAAAAAAGTGTACTATCGCCTGTACTCAAAGCAATTTTGGTACCGGCAACAGAAGGTTTTGCAGCGTTTTTTTTTGGCCATTGGTGGCAGGACCTGGATTCCGGGTCAGCATCTGGGCTGAATTACAACCTTGGTACTATGCGCTACGGCGAGATGGTTTATGTTTATCAAGTGTTTTTGATTTTTGATTTCGCAAATGACCGTCCTGAGTTTTTGTATTTGACTCAGGGCCCCATTTTGAATTTCATGAACACATGGCATCCAACGATTTAATTTTGTCAATGGGCTCCGCTTTTCGCGGTTCTATGGATATTGTCCGCGAAGGAATGGCTAAAAAAGAGAAACAGTCAACACTTGCATTGTCTATACTAATTCATGTAGAACGTCAGCCTGGTGTTTCACAGGGGACGCTTGGAAAGATCCTCAGAAGAGACCCGATGACTATGAGTCAGGCTGTTCGAGCGTTACAGTCTGCTGGACTTATCTCAAGTCAGCCAGATCAAGAAGATCGCAGAATCAAAAGACTGACTGTGAGCAAGAAAGGCAAAGCCCTTGGGCAAGCAATGTCTCAAGGTGAAGGAAAATTATTGGGGGCGCTGTCACGTAACTGGGGTAAGGCGCGGATCAATCAGTTCACAAAAGATCTGGCAGAATACAATCAGTTCCTGACTGAGCAAGCATCTTAGGCCCGGGCCAGATTTCTTTCAGACGGCTCGCTCTTGATTTCGCGCGAGCCTTTGAATCTCAAAATGTAATAATCCATTCCTTTGAATCGGAACTTTCCACGCACCAGCGGATGTGAGACTCCGGGGGATCCAACCTGAACCCGATTCTCGCGCGCTATAATCGGTGGCATGAGCTCTTCAAACCAGATCGCATGCAACTCGTCGTTATTTCCCTCAAAGATTGCCACGTTCAGTTCGTCCCGATGCGGTGAAAAGAATGCGATACTCTCATCGCCGGGAAAAAAATCCATCCGCGCAAAATCCTCGCCGCGACGATGCACGGCAACATTCCGCCTGACTTCAGTTGGTTTATCAAAAATACAGAAACGCATTGTCCCAAGCCGCAGGAGCGTGTAGTCCGCGTTGCGATAGAGTGGACTCATTTCTGATTCCATGCCAGTTTCAGCGCCAGGCTCTTCATCTGGTAAAGGCGGCGGCGCGGGCGGCAGAAAAACTGCCTCGGCATCGCGACGAATTTTGGCTAACTGCTTCTGCATAATGCCACAGTCGCGTCTGAAGTTTGCAAAAATTTCGTGAAGGCCCATGGAGTTACGAGTCAAACGCAGGGCGCGTTCCCTTGCGAATCCACGAGGGGGCAAGAGCTTATGCATCTCACCAGCGCTCGATGCAAGTTCCGCAACAAGCGACTCGGGTTCCTTTAGCAGGCGTTCAATCTCAAGCAGCTTCTTTTCAAACTGGCTGCTCAAATCATGCATCTGGACAAGTCGTTCGGCGCTCACATCAAATTATCGGCCGATCAAGGATTTCAGGCCAAGCCTAATTCGAGTCCGAAGCCCGGCAAATCAGGGTTCGGTTGCGGAAAGAAGCGTTTTGAGCTTCTGCACACCGGGGTGAGCCGGGTCAATGCTCCGAGCTCGAATCCAGGTTTCCTGGGCTCGCCCTGCATCGCCCAGGCGACGGTAAACATCGGAGAGATTGATCAGGTTGCGGACATGAAGCGGATCACGTAACTTGCAGCGCTCAGCATACGCTCGTGCAAGCGACAACATGCGAGGATCAGAAGGAGCGGCCTGCTTGATTAGCCCGGAGGCAAGGAAGAGCGCATCTGTATCGGCAGGAAAGCTTTCGCAGATTTCCCTGGCAATCTCCTGTGCCCTAATGTAGTTTTTTTCATCGCGCGCTCGAGCAAGGGCTGCTTTGAGTTCCCCTTCGGACGTTATGCGACTATTGTTCGACAATGGAGCATCTTCCAGATATCCCATGCGCATCAAGGAAAGATCATCAATGACCGTTCCCTGCTCATAGATTTCCTTAACGATCAAAGACAATTCCCCTGCGGCATTTTCAACGATTCGCAGGAACAGCGTCTCGTCTTCATTTATGGTACGCTCACCGGCCGGTGTAATGCGCTCCAAATCATCTCTGCCGTCAGAACCCAGAACAAGAATATCCCCCGGTTCCAACTGCAAAGTATTGATGCGAAGGTTTCCCTCAATGGCAGGCGTTCCAATTTTCCTGATCTGCTCTACCGTATCTGGGAATGATGCACGGGAATTCCTATAAAGTACGGGTGCTGGATGCTCTGCCAGGAGATAATATACAAATCCATTTTTTTCATCGAGCAAGCCAAGCATGCAAGAAACCAGCATACTACCGTCAAAGGACACGAATACATTCTGGAGCTCCGCCAGACATGCCTTCAACCAGAGCTCAGGAAATTGATTTGTGGATGAAGTATTCTCCTGCGTGCGAGTAATAATCATTTTGAAGACAGTTCCGAGCACGAGGGCACCACCAGCACCCTGCATCGATTTACCCATGGCATCTCCGTTCAGGAAGCAAACATATTGCACGCCGCCGAGTTCAATGCGATGCGCCGCACATAAATCTCCACCTATTTCAGAATCCCATTTGCGAAAGTGAAACTGTTTCTTGGCACGGGAAAAGATTTCAAGCGTCAGAGGACCACCAGAAACAAAGCTCCCGTTGAGCGGTTTGGTGAGAAGTGACGTTAAGAAATAGTCACCATCCTGCTGATTCTTAAGTTCCTGGATTTTGTCGTGGCTGTTTTGTAATTCCCGCGTTCTATCAATTACCTTTTGTTCGAGCGATTCATTTAGCTCTTCTACCTGGTTTCGAGTCCGCACGAAGTCATTCGCCAGAACAAGCGCAATGCTAAACAGCAACGCAGGAAACGAATAGCCCATGAGAAAAAGTCCACCGCGCGCATCGGATAAAATGATTATCAAATCGTTTACGGTCATGATTGCTATGATCAAAAATGAGGCGGAGATCAGTTTAGCATTTCTGTCCCCTGCTCGCCAACCCTGAACAATGCAGGCACCCACGTAAAAGATTACCAGTGCGCCAGCTGGCATGATCATGTTGTACTTCACGCGAATCGACTGTAGATCGCCCGAGAAAATAATAACGAACACGGAGGGCAGGAAAAATGCAGCGAAAATCCCCGTTACAACCTTGTGAAACGTAGTATGTAGTTTAAAGAAGTATCTGAAAAACAAGGCGAAACTTAACGGAATGAGGGGGCCATTGCCCATGATGATTTGCTCTTTAGTCAGGTAATCCATGGGGAATGACGGGGGAAGTGCGAAGTTCAAGCTTTGCAGGCCCCAGACAACGCATAGAAAAGCAAAGAACAAATTCTCACTATCCTGACGCCTCCGGATATACAGAAGCATGTGATAGATTGCGACCGCCAATAATATGAAAGCAAGTATGCGATTCAAATCATTCCGCAAGAAGCTCTGCTGTGCAAACAGTTGGCTTAAACCTTGCTCCGGCCCGATCAGTACATCATCGTTTATCCATCCCTCATTGTTATAGTAAAGGCGCACCGAGATATGATTGGTTCCGGCTCGTAAGAGGTTTTCAGGAATCTGGTATAAACGCGGTGTATTCCATCCGGAAAAGAAATCAGTCGTGTTGACCTTCCCTCGCGGTGGCCATCTACCACCAGTTCCAATCCGCACACCGTTAAGAAAAACTTCCTCCGCAATTGCTACGCGCCCCATATACAGAGCATTCTGACCATCGAGCAGGCGCGACGGCACTTCGAACTCTCGCGCAACCCAGACGATTCCAAATTTCTCGGGAAAATCGTGTATTACGGATCCAGGAACATGAACACTTTCCCAGGCAGTAATGTCAGTCTTTGCATCAAATTGACCGGAGTCGTCTAACTGTCTTTTCCAATCCCCTGCAAGATCGATATTGTCCATGTTTGCATTGGTACAACTGAGCATGCACAGCAAACTGAGAGGCAACAGACATTTCCAGGCCCTGCGCACGACCCCATGAGTTTCAAAAGTGAGGCTCACAATTCTCTATTCTCGCCTTAACGTCTAAACGATGATTAGCCTGACTAGTCAGGCAGCTTTCAAGCGTCTGGCCTGGAGGACTGCACCTAGAATGAACAACAGGAACAAAAGACCAGTTGCGGCTTTGAGCGCTGGCTCCTCCGGTCCTGCGGCAAGTGGCGCGCCATACGGCAGTCTAGTGGCTGCTTCTGTAATTCCCGGGATCATGTGAAACAAAAATGTAGCTGAATAACAAATGGTCTCAATGTAAGGGGATGCTTTTCCAAACATATTCCTACCTGCAACAAATGCGACACCCAGAACAATGAGAGTGAGAATTGCCAGGACATGGGCCCGACCAAATCCACCGTGTTGATAGATTCCCAGGGCAGAGATGCACGTTACTATGGTTGTTAAGATATAGACCTGTCCCAGGCGATTCCCTGAAACAATCGCTTTGTCACGAATCAATAGAATAGCACCGCTTGCAAGGGCTACAATGCTAACGGCTAAATGGAAAATACCGAGCGGGCTGAGTCCGTACATAGTTACTCCTGGAGAAATTATAACATTATGCATACCTTCTGTCAGAAGCAAGAACTTTGTATGGGAACGCGAGTTCGACTTGCCAAAATTGCATGGGAATCTTCGGATACTATGCACATACATGAGCCATCAGGAATCTTCATCTAAAGCTATATTCTATGCCTTAGTTGCCAACCTCGGCATTGCCATCGCCAAGAGCGTCGCAGCATTTCTCACCGGTTCAGGGAGTATGCTGGCTGAGGCAGTGCATTCGTTCGCTGACTGTGGAAATCAGCTTCTCCTATTCTTTGGATTGCACAGATCCAAAATGCCGCCGACTCGCGAGCATCCGCTTGGTTTTGGAAAGGTAGTCTATTTTTGGAGTTTCCTCGTTGCGATCTTGCTCTTCAGCGTTGGCGGATTGTTCTCGGTCCAGGAAGGGATACATAAGCTAGTGCATCCTGAACCTCTGCAGCATGTTCCTATAGCAATCGGAGTTTTGTTCTTCTCCGCCGCTCTCGAAAGCTTCAGCATGTACGGATGCATACGAGAAATAAACAAGATCAAAGGTAGAAAGACGTTCTGGCAATGGCTTAAGAGCTCGCGGAACGCAGAGTTTATTGTAGTTCTTGGCGAAGACACGGCAGCCCTGATAGGACTGGTTGTTGCATTGTTCTTTATTGTCCTGAGTTACATTACCAACAACCCGGTGTTCGATGCCCTGGGGTCACTCGTAATTGGAGTTATTCTTGTGATCGTTGCATTCTTCATCTCTATGAGAGTAAAAGCCTTGATGGTTGGAATGTCCGCAGACCCGGAACTGGAAGATAGGATTGAAAGCCTGATAGAAAAAGATAAGGCTATCGTTCGTGTTTTCAACATCATCACGCAACAATTCGGACCTCATCTAATGCTGGCCGCAAAGATAGAAATGAAACCGGACCTAACCATAAAGAAGGCGAGCATCAAAATCAACGAACTTGAGAAAAATCTCAAAGCCGAGTTTCCGGAGATTCGCTGGTGTTTTATTGAACCCGACGTAGCTAAATAACCGTTTCGGGTTATCGTTAGTTGGCGAATCTACGCCGCGAAATGCTCAAGAGTATTCCCAGCGCCATCATAGACGTGAGCAAATGCGATCCACCATAGCTCATGAAACTCAAAGGTAGCCCTGTCACTGGAAGAACGCCTACGCAAATCCCAATGTTAAAAAACATATGAAAGAAAAACATAAACGAAATTCCAGCTGCAAGCATGGCACCAAATCGATCCCTGGCATCAAAACTGAGCACCATACCGCGAAGGGGAATGCTCATAAGAATCATCAGCATGAGCACAGAACCGAGAAATCCAGTCCGCTCCGACCAGGAGGTAAACATGAAATCCGTAAAGGCTTCCGGAACCAGTGGCCTATCGCCTGATGTCATTTCTCCCTGAAAGATTCCGCGGCCGCTCATCTCGCCCGATCCTATTGCAGCGCGCGAGGCGCGTGTTTGATATGCAAGATCTCTTGGAAATTTGTCCGGATTTATGAACGCTGTAACGCGCGCTATCTGATGATATTTAAAAGAAAAGGTTACATGAACTGCAACCGCAGACAGAAGAGAAATTCCAATCACACCAAATGGAATGTAGAGTTTTCTCAAGTTCGCGAGCGGTGTCCCTTGCGTAAGGCGCAGAATCAAAAGAACCAGCGCGCTTAAGGAGAAGAAAATTCCAAGCGCCAGCAGCAGTGTATCGTTTTCAAGAATGCGTAGCAGCAACCCACCACTGTCAGAGCGAACTGTGGTCACGGCCTCTACCAGACTGGACTTTAGAGTAGGATTCGTTAGAATTCCTGCCAGGTAATCTTTGTCTGCGCCCTCGATGCCAGAAGGGATTTTCCCTTTTAGTGCAAACTTCCAAATATCCAACTTCAGAACGCGCACTGCGGGGATCAACTCTGACTTGCCCAGGTCGGCCAGATGACCGGCTAACGGGTCCACCAGGGTAATATTGTGGTACTCTATATAGAGGGGTATGGTTATAGCCAGACCAAAAAATAGAACGACGGAGCCAATATGGTAAAAGTCCGCACCACCGATAAATAGCAAACAGAGCAGAATTGGAATAAATAGAAACGCATCACCAAAGGCAGGCTGAACCACAATTAAGACCATGGGCACAAGGCAAATTCCGAAGGCTATCAGTAGTGTTGGAATGCGATCCATCTCTCTTTCTTTGATCTGAAGATATTTTGCCAGCAGCAATACCGTGGCTAAGCGCGCGAGTTCGGATGGTTCCACACTAATCGGCCCAAGCCGGAACCAGGATTTGGCACCCTTAATTGTTGCACCAAAAACTAGAACTGCCAACAGAAGAAAACAGGCGAATCCATAGAAAGGCAGAGCATAAATCTCTAACACCTGATAGTTCACGCGGCGAATCGCTAGACACAGAATCAATCCGATTCCAAAAAATATGGACTGTCTAATCCATCGGCCTGAAGGATCGGCCGACTGATATTCCTGTGTGTAGAGTACGAAAATTCCACCAAGCACAGCGGCAACGGCGGCGCCAAGAAGCAAGAAGTCTATTTTGTAGCGACTGATCACGGTTTTTTCTCTCCCGCTGCCGCAGGCGGAAGCGGATCCGCCGGACCGGCGTTACCCGGCTGCATAATTTCACTACCCTTCATGGCGGGCTTGACGTTAGGCGTCCAGTCTGGAACAGCCGCATCGAGAATTTCTCCGGCAATTGGAGCCGCGGCCGCCGAACCGCCCATTCCATATTCAACAAACACTACAACTACAACCTGCTCTTCAACGGGAGCATTGTACGGAGCCCATCCGGCAAACCAGGCGTGATTCGCCGCCTGACGGTGACTTCTGGTCTGGACTGTTCCGGTTTTGCCAGCAATTGGAGGATAGTCCGGTCGATTCAGATTCTGCGCGGTTCCGCGCGAAACCACAGCACGCATTCCTTCCAATGCTATATCAACGCTGCTTTGTGCCATTGGAACTTCATGCATCAGATCAGGCCTGATGCGTCGCAGAGGCCTGTTACTCACAGGATCGCGAATTTCTTTTACAAGATACGGGCGATATATTTTTCCCTTGTTCACCATTGCAGAATACAGTACGGCAAGCTCGATTGGAGTTACTTCCAGAAATCCCTGACCGATTGCAAGGTTAACAGTATCGCCATCATACCAGCGACTTGACCAGGTGATTTGCTTCCAACGCTGATCAGGAACAAATCCTTGAATCTCACCCGGGAGATCAATTCCCGTTTTTTTATCCAGACCCATCGCTCTTGAAAAATGGATCATGGCATTGGGGCCAATTTTGTAACCCAGCTGATAGAAATAAACGGTACACGATTGAGCCAGCGCACCAATCATATTGTTAGTGCCGTGGCCTGAATTCCAGCAATTGAAACGCGCCGGAGGCACACCTGCCAGCGAAGAAGGAAGCAACCAGCTCCCAGAGCAATAGAATGAAGTTTCCGGACTGGTGTGATTTTCCTGCGAGTTTTCCAGAGCAGCAATGGCGACTAACGGCTTGAATGTGGACCCGGGCGGGAACTTTGCCTGGATTGCTATATTTAGGAAGCCCTCGTAATCCTGGACAGTTTTGTTGTGCTTTGACCTCTGTTCAGACGACCCGCTTGCAAGAATGTTTGGATCAAAGGAAGGATACGACACCAGTGCCAGAACCTCTCCGGTGGCAGGACGCATCGCAATAGCTGCACCTCTCCTTCCCGATTTCTTTAGCGCAGTGTACGCAGCGGCCTGAACCTTTCTGTCAATTGAAAGTACAACATTATTGCCCTGTTCCGATTCTGCTAGTTGCTCTTCCTCATCCAGAAAACGATGCCGGACGCGAACACCGTCTGTTCCTCGGAGATCCGCATCGTAGCGCGATTCGATTCCGCCTTTTCCAAGCATCTGATACGGTAATGCGCGACCTTTATCGAGCTCAGAGCGACTCGGCAAACCAATGTAACCAGTAATGTGAGCTGCTGCAGGGCCCATTGTGTAATAGCGAATATGATTCGTTAGAAAAGATCCGTACTCGGTTACCATGCGAAGCTCGCCGAGTCTTTCATGCTCAGCAGTGCTCATGCGTGAAAGCAGTGTTACCGATTCATTGCGACGAACCAGAAGTTTCCATGTGGCCGGCTCAAAGGAATCAGCATACTGGGCAAATTCGCGCCCCATGATTTTGCAGAAATCACGCACAAATGCGAGCCCCTGATCACGATCGCGGAATCGTGAGGGAAAAATTACAAAGTCTGTAGTAATCAGATTCTTGACGAGAGGGCTTCCTGGATCAAGCGTCCGATCCAGTAAAAGTCCGCGCGGTGCAACCGTGAACTCCTGACGGCTAACAAAGCGCTTGGCCATCTTACGATTCTCTGTTCCGTGCAATAGCTGGAGCGTGCCGAGCTGAATTACAAGAACTGCGAAGACGATTGCTGCAAAACCGGCGAAGACAAATGTTCGCCTTTGAAACTGTTGCTCTAATCTAAATTCTGATGCGGAACGACTCATCGCTATTCCTGCATTTTATAAACCCAGCCCAATACAAAGAACCAGATTGGCGAAAGGAGTGCCGTATAGACTGCGGGGCCAAGGAAGGAATACGATTTGTTGAAATCCTCGAGTACTCCAACCAGAAGCCAGACCAAAATTCGCTCAGCGAGAGTTGTTCCAAAAACCAGGAGAACAATGGTTGGGACGCGGTCCTTATCCATCAGGCGATTGATTTTTCCCAGGATGAATCCAGTCAGACAGTAAATCAATGCATGCGTTCCAATTACGGGAAGAAACTCTCCCGTTTTGTCTGAGAAACTGAGCAACCCCGAATCCTCAAGAAGGCCTGCAATAAATCCAATCCACAGGCCTGAAAACTCGCCCCGGCGGAGGGCAAAGAATATCACATAGATTAATAGAAAATCAGGATAGAGAATTCCACCACCCATGAATTCAAAATTCAAGCTAAGGAAATTAATTCCTTTCAAGAAGAAGGAAAGTAGAATTCCAACGGCAACAACTGCAATATTAAGAACCATTTTACCGTACGCCTGGCACTACATTCTGAATTCTTCGGGGCTCGTTCTCTGGTTTCACTGGTTGTTGCGTTTCCGTTTCCGGAGCAGTATCAGGCGTTGAGTCCGTCTGGGGCTTCTGTGGCCTGGATCTGCCCTGATCGAGGCGGATCAACGTTTCTGGATATTCAGGATCACCAAATTCCGTGCGAAGATAGTCTTCCAATTTCTCTTCACCGACTCTGCGCGACCATGTGTCCGGCCGTTTGAGAATCACAGAAACACTGTCAAGCTGGGCAATCGCAGCAAATGGGCGAATCAAGAATGTACGCGATTGACCCTGGCGAGGACCTTCCGTGATGATTGTGCCTACTGGAATTCCTTTTGGAAATACTCCACCGTCGCCGCTTGTGATAACCGTTTGACCCAATGGTTTCTTTCCTTCCATAGAACCGTCACCAGAAATGACTGTAATCAACGCTTGCAATGGATTGCCAGAATTCCCGGATAACATGGCCCATTCGCCTGAGTCTGGAAGGCGCACCCCAAGCTGAAACCCTGGGTGAATGAGCGGCTGCACCACGGACGTTGTGTTCTCAACTGAAACTACGATTCCAACTACTGCGCGAATCGTGTTTCCGTCTTTGTCGAATGCGCGGGCAACAACTGGCATGAATGGCTTGAGCCCTGCATCAGCACCTTTACCAATAATAACGCGCGGGCTGATTGAATTTAGACGAATGCCGAGCACTTCTGCGCGAACTTCAGGAAATTCGGTTGGAACTGAAAACCCGAGAGTCTTGCGAAGTGTTTCATTTTCCTTCTTGAGGGCATCGAATTTATCCTTCTCAAGACGATACTCTTCAATCATCTTCTCAGCTTGCGCATAACGTTTCTCAAGCTCGCGGAATTTGTCGATCTCAACCCAGAATCGGCCAGTGGCGGATAGCCCTGAGTTCATTGCACCACCGGCACGATCCGCCAGCTTTCCAAAAAAACCAACCATACCTGCAAGGGGATTGCGCTGCCAGACCATACACAGGAGGGAAAATAGAATACAGAAAGTGAGACTGAAGGAGTTCTTATTTCTCCAGAGTACGTCCCACAGCATGACTTACTTTACTTTAGGCCGCGATTAATGTTCTTCAGCTCGTCCAGATATTTGCCCGTGCCTAACGCGACGCAAATCAAAGGATTGGGCGCTCTGAAGACGGGAACACCGGTTTCCTTGCTGATGTATTTATCCAGCCCTTTTAACAGGCATCCACCACCAGCCAGAACAATTCCACGCTCAACAATGTCAGCAGCCAACTCTGGAGGAGTCTTCTCAAGAGTATTCTTAACTGCTTCAAGAATCTGCTCAATAGGCTCTTGCAATGCTTTACGAATCTCGTTTGAATCGATCTCAAGAACGCGTGGAAGACCACTGATAGCATCACGGCCCTTCAGTTCGCGAACTTCCGTCTTCTTCTCTGGAAATGCATTTCCAATTGTGATCTTAACATCTTCAGCGGTCCGATCTCCGATCACCAGGTTGTACTGAGTACGAAGGTAACGAACAATAGCCTCATCAAACTCATCTCCGCCAATGCGAATTGAGTCAGAAATCACCATTCCACCAAGTGAAATCACAGCAATCTCAGTTGTTCCACCGCCGATATCCACAATCATGCTGCCGGCTGGCTCATGAATTGGAATATCTGCGCCAATTGCCGCAGCAAGCGCCTCTTCAATTAGAAAGATTTCACGCGCCCCGGCCTGCTCTGCCGATTCACGCACTGCACGTTTTTCTACTTCCGTAATTCCGGAAGGAACACCGATTACCATGCGCGGCTTAACAAACGTTGTGCGCTTATGAACTTTTTGAATAAAATAGCGGATCATTTTTTCTACAGTTTCAAAGTCCGCAATCACACCGTCGCGCATTGGACGAATTGCAACGATGTCCCCTGGAGTTTTTCCAAGCATGCGCTTGGCTTCATTTCCAACCGCAAGAACCTTACCGGTAGAAGATTGAACCGCAACGACAGACGGCTCCGAAAGAACGATACCCTGGCCCTTTACATAGACCAGCGTATTTGCTGTGCCAAGGTCAATGCCCATATCGTTTGAAAAGAATGAAAAAAGACGATCAAAAACCATGATTGGTAACTAGTGACTGATTTAGAAAGTGCCTGATTTTTGGCCATTTCTATTTGAATTATTGGTAAAAAACTGGTTCAGGGGGCTTGTTTGACCGTATTGACAGGCCCGAAAATCTGCTGAATCCGTTCCTCAACGAATTTGTCCTTACCCTCGCTCAGCTTCAATGCCTCATCCAGATACGGTTTAGCCGCAAGCGGTCCGCTCTGTGCCAGGAAGATTTCACCTTCCACACGGGCTGCATCGATTTTCCATATGGGTTCAGTGGCAGCGTTATACTTTACGAGCCGAGCAAAGTTCAACGCACGAATATAATCACGGCCAACCAGACAGGCATGACTCATCAAGAGTCGCGATTCATTTACATCCAAAGATATGTGTTCTATTGTCCTGCTTTCTGGCGTGGGTGCTGGCGCAAAGTCCTGGAGCATTTTGCGATCGTTTAGCTCTTGTTCGAGTTCGACTGCTTTTCCCTGTAGAGCAAAAAGCGCCCAACGTATCCAATCATTGGAATCCGTCATGGATTTGGTTAGATCTTCGCGCTTAATTGACATGGTAACAGACAATAGATGCGGGTCTGTGCGACCGGTTGAAAGCAGTTCCCCCAGCGATAAGGCAGCCTTCAGGCGCGAGGCGAATGCAGGCTCGGGCTCAATTGCCAGAGATTTACGAGCAAGCGAGGCTGTTTCCTGAGCCAGTGCAGAAATCGAAACCGGTGGGAGATTGAGTCCAGGCGGAGAATCCGGCAGATAGCCCCGGCCTGTTAGCCTCAAAAGTGACGGACCATCGAGCGGGACTCGGATCAATATCTCGTAATAGTTTAGTAAACTATAGTAATAGTAGACTTCTGCACTTGCTGGCTTCTCCCGCTCCATTAATTGCACAATTTTGCGCGAGGATTCAACCAGATCGAGCAGCTCAGCCGGGCTCCGGCCTGATTTATTGTATTCACTTTCAAAAACCGCAATGCGCTTTTGAATCCTGGAATCGGCTGACCCCAGTAGTTTGCCCGATGCAAAGGCAACTACCTGATCGCCGTAAAAGAGGCCAACGATTCCAGCCCCGATCAAGAATAGGGTGAGGCTTGCCAGTACGACAGGGCGGCGGCCGCCAGTCTGGGACTTATCATAGTGTTTCATTCAGACAGAGTTTTCCCGAATGAATGCCTTCACCCGGTCCGACTCATCCGTCAAGAAAATGGCAATGGGCGACTTCACTGATGCGGGCAAAAGTGCAACACCCGTTTCCAGGAACACAATTTGCTCTAAATCCCCTACAGGGTACTGGTAGCTTGCATGCCCGGATTTGAAGAAAAATCCCGTTCCCTCACAGACCAGGCTACCCTTGCCGACTCGCTTGAAATCGGAGAAAACTCGGGCTGGCAATTCCTCCGGGTTTCTGGTGTTAAAAATTGAAAGATTCCGTGCATGATCTAAGTAGAGCGCGCCAAATACCACAATTTGCTCCGGCTCCACGCGCCGAATTGGTCTACCCTCAGTAAGAATTGGGGCGGGCGAGGTTGCCGTTGCAACCGACGCCTGGGCAAGAGCTTCAGACATTCTGGATTCGGTATGGGGTTCAGGCTGAGAGGCAGTTACTACTTCCGGGCGGGCCTGATGCGCAGAAACTGGAGCAGCATACGCGCCTGTCGCTTCGCCTGCCCCTTCCACTCGCTTTTCCAGCGAGACAGCAAAGAAAAGCGCCAGCAGGCTGAGCAGCCCAATCAGTATAAGGCCTAGGCCGAGAAAATACATATCCGATTTCATTATCTGGGCTGCTGCCTCTGACCTTGAGGATTATTTTGTGTGGCGAGAATCTTTCTTAACACAAAGGTGGCCCCATGATCAAGCGAATCGGTGCTGGCCTCATCATTGCAATTCTGGCTGGTATGTTGATATTAACTTTTGGTCGCGTTCCGCCCTCGCAACTGGCAGAAATGATCTCCGGCCGTATGGGCAGCTTTGACGGGGAAGAAATTACGCCGGCAATGTACGTAATGGCGCAAGAGAACTGTAAGCGGAACATGGGCGGGATGGGTGAAATTCCTGAGTTCATCCTTACAAACTGTGTAACCAATCAACTCAAACAGCTATATATCCTCCCTAAAATAGCCACAAGACTTGGCGCACTGGTTTCAGAAGAATCCCAGCAAGTAGATTTGCTCAAGCAATCTGAGCAAATCTTCCAACAACAGAAAGATGCTTCTGCGGATGATCGCCTGACGGTTCGCGAAATCTACAATCGTCAATTATTGAACTATCCAATGGATCTGCGCATACGCATGCGAGCCGCACAGAATGCCGGTGAAATCATAACCAATGTAGGCGACAGTCTACCCGAGGCCCGCGCGCAAGCTGCAGCGGAAAGTATCACAATGAGTCTTAGAATTCTGAGATTCACAAACACGGATCTTCAGGGCAAGACTGGAAACTTCGATGTAACTGAAGAGGAAGTCAAAGCAAAGCATGAGAAAGAGCAATCTATCTTTGAACCTCCACAGCGTAAGTCCTACGAAAGCCAGCGCGAATTCGTAAAAAATAGACTCATCACCGAAAAGAAACAAACAGCTGTATCTGGACTCAAACAGCAACTCAGTGCACTTGGAGCAGACTTTAAGATTGAGGATCTAGAGCGCATAACGGGTCGCAATGCAATTGCAAAAAGTGCAAAACTGCAGGAATTGAAGGGCCTTACCTTGCCTACGGGTGAAATCGTTCACCTGGACAAACCGGAATTCTTGTTGGCACTCTCTGGAAAAGGAGTCCACAAAGTTGGTCCAATCCAGGATGGAGAAGCTACCATTTACGTGGAAATTTCAGGAATTCAGGCAGGCGCGGTGGCCGATCTGCCGCCAGCAAAAGCAGAGAAAATGGTCGAAGAACAAAAGAACGCTGCCGGTCGTTCCTATTATGAATTGATTGTAAAGACGGAAGGGAAGCGCGGTAACTTCAGACTGCGAACCAATTCAAAAACCGGTAACGCTCCGGTGCCCGCTCCAGATGTCTTTTAAGGTTTAGTTCAGGAACAACAATTTGAAAGCAGAGTATGTAAACCCGTTCCTTCAGGGCGCCGTACTCGTCTTCCGTGATTTGCTCAATGAAGAAATCATTCGAGGCAAAACGTCGGTAAAACCAGATGCTACTCCGTCGCACGAAATAGCAATCCTGTTAAACGTCACTGGTTCAGTTCAAGGTCAGGTGGTCTATTCCCTGAATGCGGAAACAGCGTACAAGCTCGCAGAAAAATTAATGCCCGGAACAGATCGTGCCACAATTGAAAAAGAATATCGCGATGTACTTGGTGAGCTTGGAAACATGATTACTGGAAACGCTTTGAACATTTTTCTAAATAGCAAGAAGGATCTCGATCTTAGCGTGCCTTATGTCGCGGACACGCGTTCGCAACGTATTGATATTCCAAAACGCACAGCGCTCGGTTTGAATCTTTATTCAAAACCTGGTTTGATTGAATTAAATATAGCACTCGAGTGAATTTTTTCACGGGCGGATTTTTGTGTCCTGCCGAACATATAAATGTCATTCGTGTAACTCCGCGGGCTCCCCGTAAAACGGGAGACCCGCATTTTTCTTGTTACAACCCTATTGGCATTCTCACTCCGTAACTGACAAAGTTCGATCCGCACGTGGGTGGGCAGAGCAAACCAAAAATTCCGGACCTGTGGTGAATTCGCAGAAATGTTTCCACGGGATAGCTGGAAGGAAGACTGAATCCAATTTCAAACATCAGGTAATTCAAAACCTGACTGGATTTCTGCGAATGTAAAACCCAGGGCCATTGGATTGGATCAAAGTTTCGATTCTCTAAACGGGGATTTTCTGTTGCAATTGAGATTCCCTCGCCCGCACGCAAGAACAACGGAGTTCGCGGGAGATTGAGACGTGCGATAGCCACTCCACAGGCCTCCGCGTTATGCATCAGACCTGTGTGTTTTGCAGCTATTACCTCACCCTCAATTTGAAATGGACCCCGCGTAGCAATTTCACGATTCAAACCAAGGGCCCAGATATTTGAATTTCTGTAGTTCGTTCGCTGGCGGACAAGAATTGGAATCAAATCCGTCTCAGTCCATTGCCCACCATACATTACGGCAGAAAGTTTTTCCGCATGGAGATTCGCAGCAAGGAGCCCAAGTAACACCCAGCAAAGGAGTTTCATGGTACGCTTCCAAGATCGGCGCCCATACCTATCAAAATGTTGTAGGTTCCGAGCGATCTTGAAGAGAACAGATTCGATTTCAGATTCTGTCGAATATAGTCAACCTGGACCTTCAAGAAAACAGGATCGGTTACATGAATATTCGTACCGAGTGTTGCTCCATACAGCGCCGAGGCCCCGTTTCGAATTCGATTCGATGGACGGAACGGATCTGGATCAAGAGATGAATGCGCGTGACCCGAAAATCCACCTCCACCAATTCTTAGTCCACCATATGGATCGACTCTGCGGGTCGGGAGCGGATGAAAGAAGAGCGAAACGCCGCCAACGTTACCGCGGTATAGAATTCGAGTAACAGGCAACGGCTCAACGACCGGTCGAACAAGTTGCGTGGACAATGGCAGGATATCCTGTCGCGAAATATCAATGCGTGAATACATTCCAAAGAATCCGAGTCCCAGATAGTTCGATAGGCCGTATTCAAACTCAAGTGCAACTGTTTCACGCGGAATAATCTCAGAAGCAAAGACCAGGGGCTGTGGGGTAGGCAGAATGGGAACAAATCCTCCAGATGCCACGCGATAGCGCACTGCCTTGTCGTACTCTTTCTCTTGCGAGATAAGACTTCCAGCAGGTGCTAGAGATTTTCCGTTAAGCAGGCTCAGGCCCAGAAACCCTTCGTGAAATCCCATGGTGGATTTCTTCTGGCTTCTTTGAGGAGCCACAGTCGGTGCTTCCTCCGGCAAAGGCTCGGCCCATCCCTGGCTACTAATAAGCAAACATACGATCAATAGAAAATGTCTCATAGTTCTCTCCTGATCTTGTGCATATCACAAGATCAAGAGTCGCACCATCATTCATTGGTGAAATGCATCTGGCCGGGGTGGATGTGAGATTTATTTCTTGAAACGAGAATAAAACGATCTGCTAACGGGCAATTCGATTCCACCGGCAAGGGAAAGGGTGTATTTACCTCCGGAAGCGACTTGAATCGATTGGAGTTCAATTGACGCAACTAGATAGCGCCGATGAATTCTGACAAAGCTATCAGTTAGAAGCTTTTCCAGGGAATCCAGGGTCTTTCTATGTTTGAAGGTTGCTCCATTGCGGCAGTGGATTTGAACATGGTTATCATCTCCTTCAAGATATATTACATCAGTAAGAGGAACCAGGTGGACTCGATCGTCCTCGCGGACAGAAAGGTATTTCAGGGGCTTCTCTGGACCAGACGTTAGGCGATCTATTGCGCGCTGCAAGCGTGTTTCTAAAACTGGTTTTGGCACAAAGTCAATTACACCGTAGTCAAAGGCCTCCAGGGCACGATCCGTGTTGGCTGAAACTATAATTGTGTGAAATGATCCCGCGGCTGCCTCCTCGAGAAGCAAGAATCCATCGTCTCCATTCAAATCTAGATCCAGAAATAGAACATCAATGCTTGAATCCTGAATAAAACACTCAGATCCGATCAGGGTTCGTTCAATTCTCAGGCTCTGAATTCTTGTTCCAAGAATACTACGGAGTTTGCGCTCCAGACCCCGCGCCGCAACCGATTCGTCTTCAACGATTAGAATTCGCATATCGACATCATGGCAGGCAATTGCCCTTACTTCAAGGCGTCTGGGGTGAACTGCATCGGGCTCGGGTCAACTGGAATCCAGATGCTCGTTCTGTAACCGCCGGATTCGATGGGTCCATGGTCCAGCTTCCATTTCCCGGGATAAGCCTCGTCAAGCCTCGATGCTACGTATTTCATGCCAGTTCCTGTGCCTTTTCGATTCGAGATTTCTCCATCGTTGCCAATGTGAAAAACGTCAAAGCCTGACTCCGAACACTTCTCTATTGAAAAAACTCCACCTGAACGTCCATGGAGGCCATGGGTTAATCCGTTTTCGATCAATGTATGGAACACCAGAGGGGGGATTGTTTCGTTTCCGGAAATGCCGATGACGTTTAGCGCGTACTGTTTTTCAAGTCGCAGCCCCATCACATCGAGATGAGCCCGACATAGCGCAATTTCATCCGAGACTGGAATGACTTTCTCCGGAGAAATTCGCAAAAGCAGCCGCATTTCCTCAGAGAGCGCTTCGATTAGCCTGCGGGCAGTTCCTGGATCCTCTTCCAGCCAGACCGTGGCCGCATTAAGCGAGTTCATAAGAAAATGCGGCTGAATGTTCTTCTTGAGTAATTCAATCTCGAGACGCGCCGCTGTCAGTTTGGCAGCCTCCTTTTCGCGTGAGCTCTCCATTGCGGCCTGGCTAGCCTTCTGACGCTCCTCTTCGTTTACCCGAATGCGATCTGCAAGTCCAAGTGAAAGCAGGCACATCTCAAGCGCAGAGCCCATCTGCAAGACATACTCCGTAAAGAAATTCGCAGGCAGGATTCCCAGTCCTTTGAGTGCATAAGCCGTTACACCAACCAGAAGGGAAAACCAGGCAACAAGGAAATAGCGAGCAGGCCCATAGCCGCGCATTACGCAGGCAAAAGCAGTCAGAAAAATCGATCCGGTAAATAGCAAAGCAAGCACAGCAGCCGCGCGAATACTAAGATTGTACGGAAGAATAAATGCCGCTGGCATCAAGAAGAATAGCAGGAGCATCAACAAGTATAGAAATTTATCCAGCCTGGGTACCAACCTTCCGGAACGCAGAAACTCACGAGCAAACATTATTCCAAAGAAGAATGCCCAACCAATTGCAAAGACAAGACTCTTGCTATTCCAGTAAGGTGATCCGGGCCAGAAATACTCGTATGCGAAACCGTTCAGGACCGTTTGAATCAAACCGTATCCTAGCACATACAATAAGTAGTAAAGATAACCCGGGTCACGTACCATAAAAAATAATATGAGATTGTATACTATCAGGACCGTTAGAATTCCATAGTACAAGCCCAGCACAAGTTGCTCTTCATGAATTCGATCACGAAACGTATCTGCAGTCATTGCCAGAATTGGAAACTCGAGCGTACCCTCGCTCTCGAATCGAAATAGAATAGTACGCGCTTCACCAGGGGGAATATGAACTGGGAACACAAAAGTTCGATGCGGCACAGGACGCGAATGGAATGGTAACGCCGCACCCGTCTGAACCAGTTTCTTTTCCTCAGGAATATAAAAGTCAATGCGCTGAAGCGGAGCATAGTCTACCTGGATCATGAAGTCTGCATACTCGCCAGGGTTAGAAATTCTGAATTTTAGAAAGTAGACCTGATTGGAAAACCCAAAGTTGGGCGTAGGATTGCTGATTTCAGTAAACGAGATTCCGGAGAATGAATCAGTCACCTTCAAGGTCTTTCCCGCATCCATATGGATTGCGCATCCAGTGGAACAGGGAGTAGCCGTGTGTCCGTGCACAGGAGCTTTTAGGAGCGGTTCCGCACGCGTCACGTTTACAGGAAGTGACAGTGCCAGGAATAATGCGGACATGAGACCGCCTGCCTTGACTTTGGTGCACCTCTGAAATGACCCGGTACGTTCTCTTAAAAACCTCAACGCATTACCCTGCACGGGAAATGCGCGCTTCTAGAACCGTGACAATCTATTTTCCGTTAAGCGGCAAACTCAATAGTCGATTGCCAATTCCCTAATCTTCTTATCGAGCGTATTTCGATTGATTCCCAGATACCTTGCAGCCTGGGTTTTGGTGTATTTGAATTTCTTTAGTGCGTGAAGAATCAATCGGCGCTCAACTTCGGCAATAACCGTATCATATACCTGTCCGTCCATATCGCGGAAGCTCTCTTCTTCGGGTAGGTCAAACGTCCGCGGTTGGCTGTTTGCAATTGCCGGAGTTGCCTGAACGACAGCCGCCTGAGGATGGGTAAACGGCAGGGTTGTATCTACAAAATCGTCCACGTCCAAAATCTTGTTGCGGCTCAGTACAATAGCTCGCTCAACTGCATTCTCAAGCTGCCTGACATTCCCTGGCCATTCATAGTCCTCAATCATTTTAAGCGCGCCGTGGGAAATGCCGCTAATCTCTTTTGAATTTTCCTTGTTATATTTTTCTATAAAATGAGTAACCAGTAACAGAACATCTTCTTTGCGTTCGCGCAAGGGTGGAATCTTTAGATTGATTACGTTCAGGCGATAAAACAAATCCGCTCGAAACCGTTTTTCGGCGATTGCAACTTCGAGATCTGCATTTGTAGCTGCAATGATTCGAATGTCAACCTGGCGAGTTCTTCCACCTACTGGTTCGATCTCACGCTCTTGTAGTACTCGCAGCAATTTGCTTTGCAGGTTCAGGTCCAGTTCGCCAATTTCATCGAGGAATATGCTTCCCCCATCTGCAGTTTCAAACTTTCCTTTCTTATCTGCAATTGCACCTGTGAACGATCCTTTTCTGTGTCCGAAGAGTTCACTCTCAAGGAGGTTCTCAGGAATTGCAGCGCAGTTGATTTTTACAAATGGTTGATCTTTGCGCGGACTATTATAGTGAATTGCAGATGCAATCAGCTCCTTTCCAGTACCCGATTCACCAGTGAGCAAAACGGATGCGCGCGAATCTGCGATAATTCTGACCTTTTCAAACAGCCGCAACATTGGAGGAGCACGTCCAATCAAACTTCCGAATTTGTATCTAGCGGAAAGTTCACGCTTGAGTTCAATATTCTCAGAGGCTATTACACGTGTTTCTTCTTTAACGAGACGCTGGATCGTAATCGCCTGGGAAATCATGCTTCCGAGAATTTCTAGAAATTCAATCATCGAGTCAGCATCGAGCCCCTGCTGACGCGTAAACGTCGAGAATACACCCACAACATCTGCGCCCGAAAAGATCGGACAGCAGAAGAAGCCCATGTCACCTGTGCCTGCATACGTCTTCATGCGATTCAGGAATCCCGGTTCGTTGGAAACGCTTGGGATATACACGGGCTTTTTGTTCAAGAAGACCGAACCGGTAATGCCTTCACCGGGCGCATATGTGACATCTACGAGTTCGTCCTTGGTAAATCCAACGCTTGCTACAATCTTCAACTGATCCAGTGAACGATCGTATAACAAGAGCGTACTGCGATGAAGACGAAACGCTTTCTCAGTGATTGTCATCACTTCGCGGAACACATCTTCCAGGTTCAGCGAGCCAGAAACCACGCGGGAGATTTCATGAAGAACCAGGTGAAAGCGATCGCGATTCTTTAGGATCTGGTTGTCTTTGAAATCGACAAAGATCCGTGTCGCCAGGTTAGACATGATTGAGAGGAATTGTTCGTGGTCGCGATCGAAAGCCTCTTTAGCAGTTGAATCGACCGAGATTACTCCCATAACGATTCCGCTGACGACCATCGGCACAGCCAGCTCCGAACGCAGCCCCTCTTTGAGCGGAATGTAATCCGTTTCTCCGGCCGCATCCCCAACAATCCTGGCTTTGCCTGTCCTTGCCACCTTGCCCGTTACACCCTCGCCCATCTTCAGCTTGAGGTGTTTGAACTCTGGAGGAAGGCCTTGCGAGACTCGGATGGTGAGATTTTCCCCATCCTCATCAATAAGCATAATGCTTCCAGATTCAGCATACGTGGTCTGGATACATGCTGAAAGAATACGCTCTAATATGCCTTCGGGATCGCCGCCTTGATTTACGGCATGCGTTATCTCGCTAATAAAGCGAAGTGCTTCGGTTTTTGTGATCTGATTGGACAATGGGGGTACCTGTGCCTAAGATAATAGCAATAATGGTACCCGGGAAGCAGGTGTTTTCCCGTCGATTGGAATTTTTCGCGTGTATGGGAGCCATCGGCCCGCACCGCTCGAATCAGCCAGAAAGACAGCAGGCCGCCCTGGGGCGCCTAACAATTCGTGGGCGACATAACCAGCGCGGTTTTCAAATGCTCATTGCACCAATGGACATGATTCATTCGACAGAGAGTTTCACATTTCGCAATCTCAAGCTGCTTTTCAGGTCATATGGCCGCGGTAAGAAACTTCCGATTCTATTTTTTCATGCGACAGGATTTAGCGCCGATTCCTATGAACCCCTCCACCGCCTTTTAAATGATCAAGGACACCCTGTCTTTGCTTTAAACTTCATGGGACATGGTGGTTCAGATTCGACCCACGATTTTAAGAACTGGGCCTTCTTTGGCGATCAAGTAGAAGCATTCGCTCAACATCTTGGATTTTCTGAGGCGATTGCTGTTGGTCATTCGATTGGCGGCGCTTCTGTTCTCCATGCAGCCGCGCGACCAGGAAACCCTTTCAAGAAAATCGTACTGCTCGACCCAACAGTATTTTCTCCATTTAGTTCCTGGTGGGTGCCTTTGTTTCCCAACCCACTTGCAAAGGCCGCAGAGACAAGGCGCTCCACCTTTCAGAATCTAAGGGTAGTTGAACGGAGTTTTAGAATGCACCCGCTCTTTAAGAGTTGGAATCCTGAATCATTCAAGGGCTATCTGAAAAGTGCCTTCACCGAGGACGCCGACGGGTTCAGATTGCAGCTCGATCCCCTACTTGAGGCCAAAATTTTTCGGAGCTTCCACCGAGGACAGTGGCACATCTTCAAGAAGGTAAAACAGCCAACATTGCTGATTACGGCCAGGGCTTCCAGTGTTACACCACCCTCTGCCGTAAAACGTCTGATAGCCCAATCTAATCACTCTCTATGGATTGAACATCCCGGCAGCCATTGTTTTCCCATGGAAGATCCAGCGGGAGTCACATTTGAAATCGAACGATTCACGCGCCCTGGTTATTGAAATCTTCCTTCATGACACTCTGTCGAGACCAAGGCCGATTGAAACCTCAAAAATCGCCATACCCGGAAGCAAGTATATTGAAAACCGCATTTAGCCCGTGTACCTTCTTGACGCTATTCTCAGTATTTTGAAAATTTGGTGAGAATATCTGAGACCTTGTTAGTATTACTCAGGCCTGGCTTGGAAGCGAGGCACAGAAAGGTACGTATCTAGGTTAAGAAGAAACCAATTTTGGTTCTTCAGAAAACGGGGAAGAATCATGAATGCCAGGTTATTACAAGTCAGCATACTTCTGGGGGGGTTGATTTTTTTCGGAGCCTGCCCGGCATCAGGTGGGGGAAGCGACTCCACGGGGCTACTTGTCCTCCTGGGTCTTGGCGGAAGTAGCAGTGGCCCTACTCCCGTATACACGGTGTCTGGCACTGTCACAGGCCTTGCCGGTGGTGAAACCGTAACCGTTCAATTGAATGGAAGCGCGGCCAAAACCCTTTCCTCAAATTCATCGTTCACATTTGCCACGGAACTCAAGAACGCACAAACCTATTCAGTCCAGGTTTCAGGTGTTACGGGCGGCACCAACTGCATGGCCTCAAACAATACAGGAACAATTGCATCGTCTAACGTGACAAATGTAAACGTGCATTGCAATGTCACAACAGCTCAATTGCGCGTCAACGTAACCGGCCTCTATGGAGGCAACACCGTAGTTTTTCAAAATAATGGATCAAACAATCTCTCGGTCACAACCAACGGGGTATCTAACTTTACAACGCTCGTCCCCGTAGGAGCAGGTTATAGCGTAATGGTAAGCACCCAGCCTGGGCCAAATTCGCAGACATGTACCCCGTCGGCGAATACCGGAACAATGGCCGCCGCCACCACAACGATCGCAGTAGCCTGTTCGCCAGATTACTTCACGATCAGTGGAACGTATTCGGGTCTCGCCGGTAGCGGCTTGCAGATTCGCGTCAACAATACGGGAGAGACTTTGACAAAAAGCGTTGGAACAACCGGCGCCTCAAATACGATTACTTTCTCAACACCAGTAGCTGCAGGAACGAATTACGCAGTCGTCGTTTCGCAAAACCCATCCGTACTCAACCAGACATGCACAGTAACAAATGGAAGTGGAACAAATATCGCGGCCAATGTAACGAATGTGTCAGTTGCCTGCGTTACGAGCGCAATGAGCGTTGGCGGATCGATTTCCGGGATGTCTTCCGGTGATTCAGTCGTGCTGCTACTCAATGGCGGAAGCAATCTATCCGTCCTGCAAGCATCTCCATCGTTCTCATGGAACGTTACGGATGGCACAGGGTATACCGTAAGCGTTATGACGCATGCAGCGGGCAAAACCTGCTCCGTTACAAACGGAACCGGAACCGTTGCCAGTGCAAACGTTACTAACATAACGGTAAGTTGCGCATTCAATACGTATACTGTTGGCGGAAATGTTTCCGGGCTTTGCACAGGCCAATCGATTACCGTCCTGAACAATTCTGGAAACGGTCAGACTGTAAGTGGCAGCGGCTCATTTACCTTCCCGGCACAAAACGACCTGTCTAGCTACAGCGTAACGGTTTCTTCTGGATCGGTTCCGAGCGGGGTCTCGTGTAACGTCACTAGCGGCTCTTCAAACGTTGCAGGTGCCAATGTTACAAATGTGGCAGTTGCATGCAGCGGCTGTATGTCCTGTGCTGGTTCAGCCACAATGACAGTGAATTGGAGTGCAAGTAGATCGTATGATGTTACAACTGCTTCAGGCGGCGGTCATAAGATTTACTTTGCAACCAGTACCGGCGTAACCACGTCGAGCGCTGGCTTTAAAGATATTCCAAATACAACTTCAACTACCCAGGGCGTGATCACTGGAAGAAGCACAGGTTGTACCTACTTCGTTAAAATTCTACCTTACAGCAGTATCAATTCAACCGGAGGCACACTCTCAGGAGAGAGTTCCATCACAATACCTTGATGGAACGCCTCGGAGGATTACAGAATATGAAACAAATTGCTAACAAAACCACACTCTTGAGAATACTCTTCGTCCTGATTCTTTCCGGGGCAGCACTCTGGGCACAGCCGCAGCGTGATATGCGCGCCGGTGCACCTCTTCCGCAGATGGTTGCGGATGAAGTTATCGTAAAATACAAATCGCATGTCTCTCAATTCGCTGCAGAAGTTCAAACGCAACGAATTGCAAATTCAGCGGTTCGTGTTTTGCAGCATACTCCGGATGAGCAAGGACCTATGGTCGTAGCCAAAATCCAGCCTGGGCAAAGTATCCCCGAGGCAGTATACATGATGTCGCGCAGCTCTGACGTCGAATACGCTCAGCCAAACTACATCTACCATGCAACAGCAGTTCCAAACGATACCGAATATGGAAAACTCTGGGGACTAAAAAACACGGGACAATCGGTTTCTGGCGCAACCTACTCAACGAACAACCCTGGTACGTCAGGTCGTGATATTGATGCACAATCTGCCTGGGATATCATTACCGATTGCAGCTCAGTTACAGTCGCTGTGATTGATAGTGGTGTGAACTATAACAATGAAGATCTAACTGCAAATATGGTAAACGGATCGTTTACATGTCCGGGTGGCACAGGTTCACGTGGATGTGATTTTGTGGGAACAGGAGACAATGATCCGATGGATTTTAACGGACATGGGACTCATGTTGCCGGAACCATTGGTGCGGTCGGAAATAATTCAACAGGGATTGCAGGTGTCTGTTGGGGCGCCAGGATTCTGGCCGTGCGTGTGCTCGATGCATCGGGCAGTGGAACCACTGCAGATATTGTAGAAGGGGTCAATTTCGCCGCTGCAACTGGCGTTGGAAATGGGAACGCAAAAGTGATCAACATGTCTCTTGGCGGATCAACTTCTGACTCCGCATTCAATACAGCACTTACCACGGCACAAACTAACGATGTGGTCGTTGTAGTTGCCGCCGGAAACTCCACGCAAAATCACAATACAACCGCTGGCTACCCTTGCGATTACACACAAAGCAACATACTCTGCGTTGCAGCTGCCGATCAAACATACGGGATTGCTTCGTTCTCTGACTTTGATTCTAACTCTACGGCAGCGAGTCGCAAAGTAGACATTGCAGCACCGGGCGTGAATATCCGGAGCACTTACTTTGGGACAACAACTACAATCACAGATACATTTTCATCTGGATGGACGTATTCCGGCGGTGGCTGGACAGCGGGCACGTGCTCCAGCGTAAGCGTATTAACTGATCCAGGAACATGGTGCTCAAGTACTACGCCAGTCGGCAACAGCCGTGACGATAGAGCGTACAAAGTATTTAACCTTTCCGGATACAACGCCGCAACACTTACGACGTATCTCTACATCGATCTTACTCATGCAGGGGATATCTTTAAGACAGGCTACAAGGCCGCAGGTGGTGATCCATTTGCTGGCGGTGGCGCAGGAAACCAATTCACAGGATCCACACACGGAAGTGGATCCATAACAAGCGACATTTCCACATGCAACGCCTCTACATGTACGGTTGGATTTCAACTTGTAACAGACGGGACCACCAACACCAGCGGCGATGGTATTGCAGTTGCATCGTTTTCGATCAACGGACAGACGGTTACTACAAATGCATATGCAATAGAGAATGGAACATCGATGGCTTCGCCGCATGTTGCGGGAATTGCAACCATGCTTCGAGCCAGAAATCCTAACTATACCTATACGGATGTAATCAATGCAATCATGAACGGTGGAGACGCTGCCAGTGCATTCGCGAGTAACACGAAGAGCGGTAAAGTGGCCGATGCAATGGGCTCGCTAAAGTACATCCCGACTCCTGCGACGCCAAGTCTGAGCAGTCCATGATGCGCAGAATTACAACGGGAGTGTTAATGTTGATTTGTCTGGCAGGTTGTGTGGAAGCACGGCCGGAAAGAACTCCAAACAATAATCGTAACAATCCATTGCAACAGGATCGCGTTCCAGGTGAATACATTGTAACTACAATGGGTGACTGTGCTGAAGCGTGTGTGCGAACACTGGCCACTGAATTTTCAATTTCAGAAATAGAAAAAATCAGTGTTGATTCTTATCGAATCAAACTGGGAAAGGATCCTGGACTGGAAATTCTGAGTCAGAAGCTGATGGCCTCAAAACGCATCAAGGCTGTGCAGCCAAACTTTCGGTATCGAATGAATTAGGAATTGAATCGAAAGATTGGATCAAGGTCGTTGATCTCATGCATCATGACGTTTAGATCCGTGATGATTCCGTTTTCCAGTCCGTATGCCCAACCGTGAATTTTAAGTCCCCGATTTTTCCAGGCTTTTTGAACCATACTGGTTTTGGCAAGATTGTGCACCTGTTCCATTACATTTAATTCTACTAAACGATTGGCCCGCTTGTGCGAATCTTCAATATTACCCAGCTCCGTGGCGTGCTTTGCATAGACTTCTTTGATATTGCACAGCCACTTATTTACCATGCCATGATCTTGATTGTCCATGGCATAACGCACTCCGCCACAACCATAATGTCCACAGACGATTACGTGCTTAACCTGAAGAACTTCCAGGCTGTACTGGAGCACGCTGAGCATATTCAAATCCGTATGTACAACCATGTTTGCAATGTTACGATGAACAAAAATCTCTCCGGGTTCCGTTCCGGTGATTTCATTGGCGGGAACTCTGCTGTCTGAACAACCTATCCAGAGAAATTCCGGATTCTGCAATTCTGCTAAATGGCTGAAGTAATTGGGGTTCTCTTCAACGCGGTGCCGCGCCCAATCTTTATTATTTTGCAAAAGCTTCTGGTAAGAATCACTCATTCAAATGTACACTTCAAAAAAAATTGGATGGCCAAGGAACGGGGGACCACTGTCCAATCGTCAAATGGTTCAATTTTCTCGCACCAACTTTCTTATCTCAATCGTCGCAATCGCCCTTCTCGCGCCAGGATGCAAGAAGAAGCCACGCGATCTTCAGGGCCTTGTACTCACGGCGATCCGCGGTACCATTGAAGTCACTGATAACAAGAATATCAAAAAGGCACTGGAGTCGGCTGCTCTCTACACGCGGGATGCGATTCTGATGCCAGGGTATTCCATCAAGACAGGGGACGATGCACAGGTAGATATGGATTTTTCAGAGAGCATTCGCCTTCGCATTGGCGAAGCCACTTCCATGCGGCTTGAAGCTGCTAAGTGTTTGAAACACAAGGGCTACACACGTTTACAACTACATCTTGACAGCGGCAAAGTATTCTCAGTCGGCAAAAAGCTCTCGTCTAACTCCCGCATTACTATCGTCACGCCAACATCAGTGGTGGGAGTTCGTGGAACTGAATTCATGGTGCGGGAAGAAAATGGCAAGAGCGTTACACTTGTCCGGGAGGGATCCGTTGAAGTTTCAGATGAGGCGCTAAACGTCATTAAGATCGTAGAAGCAGATCAGAAAGCAGAGATCGATTCCAATGGAGAAATCCGGGTTGTTGCACAAACGGAAGAAGACCGTAAGGAAGTGCAGAGCCTTGGAACGGATATCGCATCGATTACCGAATCTGGACGCCAGGGGATTCAAGACTTGATCGATCAGTTCGAAGAACAGAAAATTCTAATTCAGCAAACAATTGAAGAACAGAAGCAATCTGATGCAGAGACCATGCAAACGCAGAAAGATCAAGATAAGGATCTAATCAAGAATCAGGTTGAAAGCGACAGGCAGCTCCTCAAGGAACAGATCGAACGTGATCGCGCCAGTATGGAAGAAATGCGGGGCAAAATCCAGGCCGAAGCCAGCCAGCTGCAGGAAACTGGCAAACAAGATCAAAGCAAGATTCAAAGCGAAGGGAAGCAAGGAATCGATCAAATCAAACAGAACTCCCCTGCTCGCACGCAGGATGCTACCAAAAGCGAACTAGAGAAACTCAAGAATCCGCAATGACGGGTTTTCCCATCGTCATAGTAACACAAAGCTGTGACATGATCGGTTGACAATTTTGCGCTTTCTGCTAGCGATGGCCTCGGTTCGGGGCCGGCAATCCGTCGCGCAAAATCCTCTGTCACCTTTCTCCCACCTCCGGAAAGAAGAAACCACCCACGGGGGTGGGAAAATCATGTCCAAATTCGGACGCGAGGGGCCGGATGAGACAAAAAAAACCCCGGGGATTAAGCCGGGGTTTCTATTTGAATCTGAACTAATCAGGGAGTAGCTTCGGCAGATGCTTTCTCAGCACTTGCTTCGAAACCTTTTTGTCCACCTGGATATTTCAGAACACCAACGCACTGGCACTGATCCCAGGTTTCAGCCTGGCCTGCAACAGTACAAACGCCTGTGCCTTGATCAAGTGAGCAGCAGTTGTAGATTGAAACACCGCGAATCAAACCTTTGTTTTGTGCGATGATCACCTGGCCAGTAGACTGACCATTCTTTACACCAGAAGCTTGTTCCAGATATTCACCGAGGATCTTAGCAAGACCGTCAGATGAGATCTGATCCTTGGCTGCTTTACGGCAAGTCGACTGCTTCATGGCTACCATGCCCTTGTCGATTGCGTCTTGCGCTGCTGCAGCACTGAACTTCATGTAAAGATAGTCTTTTGGCTTGTCGTCCAGGCAATATTGAGCAGGGCTCTGCCGTTGCAGTGCCTTTGCAGCATCCGGAGCGCACGCCCAACCTTCAAAGATCCATCCATCTGGACCTGTGCTTGTAGCATCGTTACGTGCATCACCGCGCGCCGTGCAATAAACAGTCAGGCCAGATAGGGCGATCGCACCGATCAAAAACCATTTCTTCATAGACTTCTCCTGTCCCCTAAAATTGTTGTGATGGAAAGCCTCGAGGGATTTCCCCGTCCTTGATCAGACGAACCATTCCACGCCTGCGTTCAAGAAAAATTCATTTTGCGCGCGCGCTTTTTGCGCCATTATCGGGGTTTTGCCTCGTTCTGATGCTTTTTGCCCGGCCGCTCTGGGCAATGCCAGATGAATGCAGGCTCTCAGCCAGCGATTGCCACTATCCATTTCCTGATGATCGCTGGATGCAGAAGTCGGACAGAAGTCCAACCGGCCGAATTTGGCGGAACAAAGACAAAGAGGGCTACACCGGTCTCTGGGCTATCGCTCGCGCTGACGGATTCAGTCCTGATTCACATATCTGGGTTGAAACGCCCTGCGAGGTAACTGGCACTTTTCCAATGCGAATGGCCGGGTCCGCGGATGCATTTCTTCTATGGAACAGTTCCACGGAAAAAAGCGCGCCCATGCTCGTAAGATTGCATCGCGGAGAGCTCTGTTTGTTTGAAGTTATCCCGGAACACATATTGAGACCCGGTGACGTTTACTTGTTAATAATTCGGGACCTGCGTGATAAAAAGGGCAGAGCGCTCGAGTTATCCCGTACGTTCGAAGAACGCGATGCTCGCGAGGCTATCTTTGCTGAAAGAAATCAAGCTGTGCCAGGATTTGTGAATCGTTATGCGATTCAAACGATTGTCCAGGTTACTGTGCGATCGTTCGAAAACCTATTGGGCCCATTGCTTCATTTGAGAAACTCCGTTCTTGCTTACACAGAAGGCGAAGACCTTACCCCAGATATCACGGAAGTAACCAGAACTGGAAATGAGCTGATGGTGCATGGAACCGTGAGCTTGCCTTTGCTTTGTGAGAACGATTTATTCGGTCATTGCAGATTTAAACCGGATGCGTCCGGAAAAATCGAATACAATCGCAGCACAGTCAAACGACCTTTCTTTGTGCGCCTGCCCTCCTCTTCAGTAGAACGTGGGCTTTTCATTCCAGCGGGATCATTTCATGACGCCCTGAATGCCGCGTCTATTAGTGGCTCCGAAAAAATCATGCGTGAAAGCAAAACAGCGCTCTTTGGCTTTCGCGATCAACAAACATTTCTTGATTCCAACCTTAAGCCGCTCCAGGGATTATCTAGCCCAATTCCTGGGTTTGCACTTGGAGCCAGTGATCAAAATCGCCTGACGGCCATGCCAGATAGAGATGCTGTGCGAATCATTCATGGCATACTCCTGACACGGATGATGCAAATACGATTTTCTCAATCTTTGAATTCAAAATACCACACAAACGTTCATATCAGCCGACTCAATGGTCTTGCTTTAGAGCAAGAGAAGGATGCCCTTGCCCTGGCTATGAACCCGTTTATTAGATCGCTAGTAATCATTCATTCTGAACCGATTAAACGCGCACCCCCATTCGGGCAGGCTGGCTCTTTTCCAGAGAAGGAATATGTCCATTTGTTCTGGGATGGCTTGCATTTCCCAAACTACGAGCCCCTACTTCGTGAGCGAAAGGCAATTCCTGATACGCCAACCCAGAAGATACTTCGCGTGCAAAGTATTCTCTTTAAAGAGGATCTGGAGACTATCGTAAACTTTCTGAGGGAAAGGTGAATCGATTTCTTTATTTCCTTTCAGGGGCAACGACCCTTCCGTTTCTGCTTGCAGTAATCCTTCCGGATCCAGAGCACCTAACGTCCAGCATTGAACGAGGAATCTGCTACTCTTTTTTATTGGCGGGGCTTTGCGCGTTTTTTGTTCGCAGTCATTCTAATCCGTTTGTCCCGGCCGCTCATCTCATCATTGCAGCTGTTCTTATAGTCGCAATAGGTCACCTGATTCTATACACCTGGTCTGCGCGAACATCGCTGTTTCTTGCAGATCAGGATATTACCAATATCTCTTCTGCAATTGCAAACACTGCTTCAGGATTTGGTTTATTGCCTACGGCTTACGTTCGAACCGGCGACGCTGGCAGTTACCTGGGACACCATTTTGCGCCTGCGCTACTTCTGATTCTACCGGAATACATCCTGGGAAACGTCCTGGGCCTGGACCATTTTGTCTATCCCGCGAGTGTTCTGGTTTCTTACGCGCTCGGCTTGATCATCTGGATCCGTTTGATCATGCGTCGATTTTCACACAGCGTAAAAGCTGCGTTGTTCGCCTCGTGTTTGATCCTGTCTTCATTTCCCTTAATTCGACTCGGGCAATCATTTCACAACGAAGCGTTCGTGATTTTCTTCTCAGGTTTGCTGTTTACGGGACTTGAGGGACAGAGACCAATACTCTTCTTCACGGGGGCTATGCTGTGGATGATGGTAAAGGAAGATACATCAGTCTATATTGGGTTGCTTGGACTTTTTCTATCTGTTACTGGAAAACAACGGCAGGGAATCCCTTTGATTTTGATTTCCGGAATGTATTTTGTTTTATCACATTTTATCCAGGCAACTCTGGGCGGAAAGACGGGGCCTGACTGGACGATTTTCTTTTACGGTTCATGGCCACAGGTAACGACACTTCCCCTTTCCACGGCAAAGCCCCTTGCGTTGTTTGCTGTTCTTGGCTCCTTTGCATTCCTTCCGCTGGCGCGTCCGCTGTTCGTGCTCATTACGATCGCGCCACTCGCATTGTTGCATCTGTTTTCGAATCATCCATGGCATAGCACATACTACGGTCATTATGTTTATGCAGTTCTTCCATTTCTGATGTATGGGACTTTGCTTGGGATAGATCGCGTGCTAAACACATCACCCCGAATTCAAACCGCCTTACTTTCTTTGACTATGTGTGTTGCGTTCTATTTCAACGCAGGAGACAGACAAACACCGGGTGCTTTGTTTGCGGCCGATCCAGAATTTTCGGAACTGACTAAACTCATCGATCAAATTCCTGATAAATACTGCATCTATGCGGAGGCAAACCTGAGTCCGCTTGTCCCAGTAAATCGTGTTGTATTTCCCCTGAATGAAGTCGAAGGGAACCCAAATACGCAGGAATCATATAGAAACGCAAAAGGACTGGCTTCGCATTGCAGAGGAAAGATACTACTCTCCGGCTACGATAAAGCCGGGTTACATGCCAATTCGCCGTCTCTGACCCATAAGGGCAAGCTGCTCAAGGAAGCCGGACGATTCAGTCTTCACGAGATCGAATAACGTAAGAACTAGTAGCTTTGCTGAATTCCGAATGCGCCCCGACCTGCAATCGCCTGAAATTCATAATTTGGAAAAAGTTCCTTAAGCGCTTCGGTAACCATTTCCGCCGTGGGCAGTGAAGTGTGAATGCCGGCGCCCAGAAAGTTTGATCCCGCATCTGCTATGAATCGCTTCTTGTCTGTGCCTTCGCTTAGAATTTTAATGTGTCCGGCATGCGTGGGTTTGAAAGCAAATTGTTCCCGGTTAAGCGCCACAATTGTTTCTTGATGCGGCTTGGTTCCGATTGTATAGAATAGTGGTTTGTGATTCTGTTCGCCTGGAATGAACGCAACATATGTCATGTGAGCGCCTTCCGCCAGTGCTTCTATGGCGGCGACGAACTTCTCATCCCTGATTTTCTCCCAATCAATCTTCTCCTTGAACTTTCCGATTTTGAATTTTTGCTGAACAGGCACAAATACTTCGCGCATGTTACCGGCTTTGTTGAGCTCGATGATTTGGATTGGAAAATATACACTCTTAATGAATTGAAGAATCGCTTTCTGATGCTCCGGATGCTCTCTGAATAAGGACCAATTCAAAACGATCTGCGTTGCTTCCTGGCTGCGTTTGCCATCATCAAAAGGTCCGGTAGCAAGCAGGATCTTGTCTTCTGGTAAAGGCCTGATTACAGCAGCCTCTGCGGCAAATGTGCATTCCAGTAGATCCACTACGTCGCACAGAATAAGCCCGCCTTCCGGGTTATGTTTTACAAATACACCTTGCTGTTTGCGCGTTGGAGACTGGCGCCGCAATATGTCGCCTTCTTTCAATGTCTGAAGATCTGAAACCTCTTGAAGCAGCTCTTCCATGGCTCCAACCTGAATCAGGTGCTAAAAAATGCAAAGTCTTCTAGCGATCTGAGGATAAAAAATTTCGGTCAGGGGCCGCGAACGGTCTTCAGGAATTTACGTACTTCTTCAAGGAATTCCTTGTTCTGTTCCACAAAGCTGTAATGCCCATTGTCCTTCATTATGACCAGAGTTGAACGTGGGATTGTATCGTTCGTTTCCTCAGCCACGCTTTGGGGAATTACGTCATGATCCGAATGCAGAATAAGAGTGGGAGCGCGAATCCGTGAAGCCTGCGGTCTCAGATCGTATTGCAACAATTGTCGCCAGATCCATGTTCGTACCTGTTCGTTATTCTTGACAGTCAGCGGGCTAACTTCGTAGGCAAGTTTTGGGAGTTTTTCAAGATCAAAGAAATACGGCTTAATCTGTAGCTCGCTTCGACGTTTGTATAAATCTAGATCACCAGCGATGTATGCGGGATCTTTATCAATTGCTTTGATTTCTTCTTTTTCTTCGTCGCTTCGCATGCTGTCCAGGTTCTTGAAGAATTCCTGCTGTGCTTCGCCCGTTAATCCGGATGAATTTATGAGCATGAGCGATCGCACATTCAATGGATGACGAACCGTATAGTGCACCGCTAAGAGTCCACCCCAGGAATGCCCCAAAATATTGATGCGATTGATACCGAGGTGACGACGAACAGCATCGATATCGCTCACAAATTGTTCGATAGTAACAGTCTTGTCTGTGAGCTTAACCTGTGAGGCTCCGGTTCCCCGTTGATCGTAGAAAATCAGACGATGATCGCGCGCAAGATCTACCAGATGCGGGTAAAGGTAGCGATGATCCATTCCTGGACCGCCGTGAACAATCAGAATGGGCTGTCCTCTTCCCACTGTCTTATAGTAGATGGAACCTTTGGGCACAAGGACCGTAGCTTCGCGCACAGGAACGGTTCTAACCTGGGCTATGAGTGAGACACCTAATATAGTACCGGATAGGGTTGCAATCGCCAGGTGTCGGAACATCTTTCAATTGTGTCCAGGTACAGCACTGTAAACTGGAAAGCTGGCGCGCTCACCGCGCCCTTTCAATGGATAGTCTTTGCGCAGAGGATAGCCCTCGTAGTCTTCCGGAGTTAATAGCCGTTTCAGCTCTGGATGCCCGCTAAAGACAATTCCGTACATATCAAATACTTCGCGTTCACCCCAGTTTGCCCCGGTGAAAAGATCAGAAATAGTTGCCACGGATGGATCGCTTTCCGGAAGAAATACCGTTATCTGCAAACGCACTCCGTTTGAAACAGATAGAAATGAGTAGATAACTGCGAATCTTCCTGGCTGCGGAATCGAATACTTTGAATAATCAGCACCTGTAACATCAGTGAAAAATCTAAAATCCAGTGCTGGCTCATCGCGCACAGTTTTTACGAATTGATGGAGCTGCTCGCGCGAAACCTGGCAGAGTACAGAATCGTTTTGAATCTGCACGTCCTCCGCGCCCAGAGCCACGAGCCTGGTTTTTACTACTTCGAGTTTGGCCGGTTGAAACTGTAACATATCAGCTGGCTTTTGTTTGAACAAAGTCCTGGGATTTTGCAATTCCCTTCTTCGCTTTTTCCTGGATCATCATGATTGCATCTATGAAGGCTTCCGGGCGTGGTGGGCAACCAGGAATATATGCATCCACCGGAATGAATTGGTCTACTCCCTGGACCAGCGCATATGTATCGAATACTCCACCGCTGGAAGCGCACGCACCCATTGAAATGCACCACTTTGGTTCTGGCATTTGTTCCCAGATGCGAGTCAACACCGGCATCATCTTCAGAGAAATTCTTCCGGAAACAATAAGTAGATCAGACTGCCTTGGAGAAAACTTAAGAACCTCTGCACCGAATCGCGACGTATCATATTTGGGCATGTACGATGCCATCATCTCAATAGCGCAGCATGCAACGCCAAAAGGCATAGGCCAGAGACTGTTTGCGCGCGCCCAGTTAACGACTGCATCCATGCGCGAAGTTGCAAAATCGGGGCTGGTATTTATTCCCATTCAAAAACCTTCAACTTAACAACGTACCATAAACCAAACACAACGATTCCAGAAAATATTACGACCGCTACAAGGCTCTCCCATCCAAAAGAACGAAAGCCGATTGCCCAGGGCAATAGAAATATTGTTTCAATATCAAACAACATGAAGAGCAAAGCCACAACGTAGAACTTAATAGCGAAGGGCTTGTGCGGAGAGTCCGCCTGGTCCAGCCCGCATTCGTATGGATCAAACTTGTGTTTGCTGGAAAGCCGTGGCCCCAGAAACGATGCAAGTGTAAGTCCCCCTGCCGCCACAGTGAGGGCCAGAAGGAAGAACACGGCCATTGGCATGTATTGCTCAACGATTGGGTTCACAGACGACATCACGGCTCGCTCAAGATGATTGTAAATAGAAAAAAGATGGTTGATGGCCTCTGTAGATTGAGGCGCCTCTGTATTAGATTTGGACCGGAAAAGGGATGATAATGCAAAATACGACTAAATACGCAATCCTTTCGATTGCAATGTTTCTGGGGGCCTCGGGCAGCGTGGTGGCCGATTCCCCTGGCGAAGCTCTGGCCTACTTGAAAGAACTATCATCTCCTTCGCAGAAGATCTCAAGCGATATGTGGGAATATATCAAGGCCCTGGCCCACACGCAGGGCGCAACGCTCGCGGAAAGCAAACGGAAGACTGTCCTGCAATCCATTGAGGCTGCCGTGGCAACTACGAACCAGGCAAAACCATATCATGATGACGATGGCTATAAACAGGCAGTACTGAAATTTCTGAGCACAATGCATGCAGTACTCAATCGTGACTATGCGAAGATCGTAAGCATGGAAGGAATTTCTGAACAATCGTATGACGCAATGGAAGCGTATCTCGTGGCAAAGAAGAAAGCCAATGAGAAACTAAACGAAGCGTCGCTTGAACTTCAGAAAGAAGAGCAGGCATTCGCCAAAGCAAACAAAATCAATCTGGTTACCCAGGACAGTGAGATCGCAAAGAAGCTTAAGAAAGCTGGTGAAGTGCTAGACTATTATAATTCTATTTACCTTGTAACATTTAAGTGCTACAAGCAAGAACGCGCGTTGCTTGACGCAATCGGCAAGGAAGATGTAAGCCAGATTGAACAAACGCGCGTAACGCTGCTGAAGGTTGCAGAAGAGGGTCTGGATATTGTTTCCAGGGCTTCCCCGTTCAATAACGATCCCTCTCTCATCAACGCATGCCGCAAGAATCTGGAATTTTACAAAAAGGAAGCCTCAGAAAAGATACCCACGCTTTCCGCGTACCTATCAAAAAAAGAAGAGTATCTGAAAATGAAGAAGGACCTGGACTCAAAAAAAGAGCTGGAGCGGACAAACGCTGAAATCGACCAGTTCAACGCAAAAGTGAAAGAAATGACCAAACTGAGCGAGACCTACAATACAATATCGATCGAACTCAACCGCAATAGAACTTTGCTAATCAAAGAACTAAATGCCACAGCTGATGCATTTTTCAACCGCCAGGTGCCGAAATAGAAAATAGTCGGCACAAACGTGGAATTAGTAAGAAACATCCCTCAGCCTTTTATAAACTTCTTGCTGGTCGGGCTATTTTCTCTCCTTATAGGATTGGAACAGCGTAGGCATCTGAGCAAGGACGGGCCGGAAAGCCTGTTTGGAACCGATCGCGCGTTCACGTTAACTGGAATCCTGGGTTATATACTCTATGTTATTAGCCCGCTAAATCTCACCCTTTTTATAGGCGGGGGGATCGTCTTATCCGCGTTGCTCGGTGTTTACTATTACCAAAAAATCTCAGCGCAAAAGTCGTTTAGCCTGACATCGATCATAACGATGCTTGTGACATACTGCCTGGCTCCCTTAATATTCACCCAACCTCAATGGCTTTCCTTGCTCATAATTGCAAGCTTGCTAATCATAACAGAGCTCAAAGAAAACCTGGTTCAGGCATCCGCGCAATTCGATCATGCTGAATTCATAACCCTTGCTAAATTCCTGTTACTTGCAGGCGTGGTGCTTCCTCTTTTGCCTGAGCAACCCCTCTCTGCAACGATCGACGTGTCGCCCTATAGAATCTGGCTGGCTGTTGTTGTGGTCTCAGGAATTTCCTACTCCAGTTATCTGATTCAGAAATTCGTTTTCCCCGGCGCCGGAATTCTTGTTACTTCGATTCTTGGCGGACTCTACAGCAGCACGGCGACAACTCTTGTTCTGGCGCGTAAAAGCCGCGAGGAACCCTCGCTAAACATCAGCCCAGCAATTCTCCTGGCCACGACTATGATGTTCGTGCGAATTCTGTTGCTTGCTTTTTTCTTCAACAAAGAAGCAGGCTGGGCGCTTCTGCCGCGCGTGGCAGCCCTCATAGTATTGTCTTTGATTGCGGCCGGGTTTTTTGTTCAGTTCGGAAAAGCTAAAGGACAACTGCGCGGCCAGGCAAGTCTCACAAGAAATCCCCTGGAGTTCAGAACTGCGCTCGTGTTTGCGGCTCTATTTGTATTTTTCGTAGTGGCAATTCCATACGTTACCCGACTTTACGGAAACAAGGGCTTTACCATTCTATCCCTACTCGTAGGCTTCACTGACGTAGATCCGTTCGTTATTACTCTTTTTCAGAATGTCACAATGAATCCAGCGTTCATCGCCTTCGCAGTATTATGCGCTACAACAAGCAATAATCTTCTCAAAATGATTTACTCGCTAGCACTGGTGGGTACACGCGTTCGCATTGAGCTCGCCATTTCATTTGCTTCGCTAATTGCAGCGGGCGTAGTAGTGTCATTTTTCTTCTGGCAACCCGCCACCTGACGCGATTCGTTCCGCTGCCGGAATCCCATAACTTCCAAAATACCGAGGCCAGGTGCCCTGCCTGTGTCGGGAGACACATATTTTATTCTTGACTATTCCGGTAGGAATAGTTATGTTTCAAACATCCAATATGAGGAGAAAAATATATGGCAGTACGACTTGGTGATATTGCACCGGATTTTACAGCGGAAACCACGGAAGGCCCGGTAAAGTTTCACGACTGGATCGGTGATAAATGGGCAGTCTTGTTTTCCCATCCAAAGGATTTTACCCCTGTTTGCACTACAGAACTGGGCACGGTGGCCAAACTCAAACCAGAGTTTGACAAACGAAACGTGAAGGTAATTGGACTTTCTGTGGATCCACTTTCAGACCACAAGGAATGGACCAAGGATATAAATGAAACTCAGAACACTACGGTGAATTTTCCACTCATTGCTGATCACGACAAAAAGATAGCCGAAGCATACGACATGATTCATCCGAACGCTCTCGACAATCTGACAGTTCGGTCTGTGTTCGTTGTGGGACCTGACAAGAAAGTGAAACTCACTCTGACCTATCCCGCATCCACAGGAAGAAACTTTGACGAGATATTACGCACAATCGATTCATTGCAGCTAACGTCTAAATTTCAGGTTGCAACACCAGCGAACTGGAAAGACGGAGAGGATGTGATAGTGTTAAACTCAGTGAAGGACGAAGAAATCCCCGCAAAATTTCCCAGGGGAGCAACTAAAATCAAACCTTACCTGCGCATTACTCCGCAGCCGAACAAGTAGTCAAACCGTCCACCTGGCGCGCCCTTCGGGGCGCGTTTTTCTCACTCAATTTCACTAACTATAGCCTAACCGCATACTCGAGCCCGCTACTAAATGGCAGTGTCATTGATGCAAATCCGTTCCTGGGATTTTGCATGTGAGCTACAAACGGAGCAAGTTCCTTCTTGAATGTATATATGTTATCTGCCATGACAACCGCACCTGGGCGCAGCCTGGGAAGCAGCAAGTTTAGAATCGGCAGGTAAAGGTCTTTCCATCCGTCCAGGAACAATATATCAATGGGACCTTCGACCTGAGCGAGGGTGACCATTGCGTCACCTTCTCGAATCTCAGAAACGTCTCCTAGCCCCGCGTCTGCCAGATTCCTTCTGGCTCTCAGGACCTTATTCGGTTCGCGTTCGGAACCGATGAAGCGACCTCCTGGCCGCAAGCCGGACGCAAGGTATATTGCAGAAACTCCAAAGGAACTGCCAAACTCCACAATCGTTTTTGCTCCAACCAGCTGAGCGGTAATCCGCAAAAACTTACCCAGATCTGGCGCCACAGGTAAGTATGCGTCTTTGAGAAACGGGGCTGCCGCAGCAAGCACGGACTTGCCGCGCAACCATGCACCCAGAGCTACCGGAGCAGTTCTAAAGAATACCTTCCTATCGTTGCGAGCGTCCAAATGCAGTTTATCCAGAACATTCTGCACGCTCGGACTCAAAACGGAAAGAGCTTTTTGATTTCTCATGACTTCACCTCTCATTTACTTTGCTATGCTTATAGTAAGCCTACCTAACTACCTTGTCCACCATTTTCCTGGCTGCTTATGTGCTACTTCTCCGCTGTTCTCTACGACTGGACAGAATGGAAGATCAGGTTTTTCTATTTGGCTGCTTACTTGCGGATCTGCGCCTGGCCGCAATAATCCCGGTCTTCCCCGATTTAGCTTCTGTCGGGCGAGCTGCCGGCTGAGCCTGACTAGACGGGCTGCGCTTTTTTACGGCCAACAGCATTGTTTCTGCTAGCTTGCTCAAAGCATTTTGCTCTACAGCGGTCAAATCACCAACCAGATCCGCGCACGATTTCCAATATGTCTTAAGAATCGACTCATACTCTTTCTGGCTTCTGCTGTTCAGAGAAATGGTAACCTTGCGGCGATCGACAGGGTCGGGAATCCTCCGGATGAATTTTCGGTTTTCCAGCCAGTCCAGAATGCCTGTCACAGACGCTCGCTCAACTCCAACTAGATCTGCCAGTTCAGACGGAGTAATGTCCGTACTGAACTGATCTCTTGCGAGATGAAGTAGGATCAACATTCCAAGTTTATTCTCTGAAATCCCATGTTGTCCCAGATCCTTATTTACCGCGGCTTGCCAATCATCTGCGAGCCAGAGCAACACCATGCCGAGCGTAGCAGCAGGTACGGACGTGGCCGGTGATCTGGTCTTCTTGATCAGTTGCTCGTGATATTTGGTAGTTATTTCCGGTAGAGGATGGCGTTTCTTTTTCACGGCGCGGCGACTCGATCAAGTGCAATGATACTAAAACAGTTGCCCGCATGCAAGCCACTTCCAAATTCTCTTGAATGAAGTTGTTCATCGGCACAAGCGGATTCTCTTATCCTGCGTGGAAAGGCCCGTTCTATCCTGAGAAAATGAAACCTCCGGAGATGCTGGGTTTTTATTCACATCAGTTCAATACAGTTGAGATCAACAATACGTTTTACAGAATGCCTAATGCCAAAGTGCTCGAATCGTGGTGCCAGCAGACTCCTGAAACATTTTCATTTTCAATCAAGGCTTCGCGCCAGATCACGCATCAACTGCGCCTAAAGGGCGCGGAAGATTCCGTTAAATATTTGTTCACCCAGGTACGCGCGCTCGGCGCACGTCTCGGGCCTGTTTTGTTTCAACTTCCTCCTTTCCTCAAGAAAGACACTGAACGCTTGAGAGTTTTCTTGCAATTGCTGCCAAAAGATGTGATGAGCGTCATTGAATTTCGAAATCTGGAATGGTTTTGTGACGAGATATACGATCTCCTCAAAGCGCATAACGTTATACTGGGGTACGCCGACGGTGAAGTTGAAGGAGAACCCTTTGTTTCCACGGGGAAGCGCGGATATGTTCGACTGCGTCATGAAACCTACGATGATGCTAGTTTGAAATCCTGGGGGGATAAAATCAAAAGCCAGAATTGGGATGAGGTTTACGTGTACTTCAAGCATGAGGACGAGGGATTTGCACCCAGGATGGCCAGAGCATTCCGTGAAGTGCTGGAGAAATAACAATGCTCTCGTT
>JAIOPQ010000037.1 GCA_021413825.1 Spirochaetia bacterium
TAGCCTCCAAAGCGTACACGAATTCCGGGGCAGGCCTGTTCGATGGCTCGGGCAAGTGCGTCTTTCTTTTGATTGGTCTGATTGAGTACCACGGAAATTGCAACGCCGCTGTATTTTCCCGTTTGTAATTCGCGCAGCAAAATCTCGCGCGGCAGCATTCCACAAAACCATGCAGCCAGTCCGCGGCTTCGTAGAACTGCGTAGTGCATTAGGCTGCTCAGCTCATGCGGATCGTCGGGAAACGTAACACAAAGCCATCCTGCCTTTTTTACAGGTGTGAAGGACTGGACTTTCTGAAACAGATACGCCTGAAGCCACTTCGAATAGCCGTGCTCATCTGGTATGCTTAGCAATCCGGTCTCCCATGCCTTGCCCACAAGAACCACTGACGGTCGGATGACTCGATTGATCCAGGAGGAGAAAGTACCGCGTGTTTTCTTATTGAATTGTTTTTCAATCGCGTCGTACGAATGAGCCTGGACCAGGCCAATGAATTCAGTCTGACTTTGCGAAAAATTGGTGATCTTGTCCTCAAGCAACGTTTCACGGCCCATGCGCATGATTTCTTGAAGTCGTTGATTGTCCGCCAGGCGCTGCTGAATGCTTTTTAGGACAAAGTAATCCTCATTAGAATATCTCCAGTATCCGTTCTGGGCCTGCATAGGCTTCAGGATTCCGTAACGTTCCTGCCATTTGCGAATTGCATGCGACGGAATCCCAGTCATGGCGGCCAGTTCCTTTACCAGATAGTCCACGCTTGCAAATAAATACGAGAGAATACAAGTGTCCAATGTATTTGTATAACATTGGACAAAAAACGGATAGGCGATTCGGGCCTGAGTGGTATCATTGGATACAATGAAAAGACTAACTTATATCAGCGCATTTAGCAAAGACCTCTCCCGCGCGGAGGTTGCCAAAATTGAAGAAGTTTCTATTAGAAACAACAAGCGTGACGGTCTTACCGGGGCACTGTTCTGCTTTCGGGATCTTTTCTATCAGGTAATTGAAGGCGATGAGGCTGACATCGATCGGTGCTACACGCGCATTCTGAAGGATCCACGTCATAAGGACATTTTCTGTCTGAATGTTGAAACAAACATCACGCAGCGCCTTTATGGCGATTGGGCAATGAAGACGGTGGTGCTCGAGGATTCTCAGGAAGAGTTGCTTTTGCCTATTCGGAATTTGATGGATAGCATGGCCCGCACGCATTTCATCCTTGGCAAGTACGCACCAGAGCGAGTTATCAGTGATATTCAATCGGGTGTAAACCCGCTGTTGCAGCGTTCCTTCCATACAGAGCGAATTGTACTTTTTGCAGATATCATGGCCTCGACAACGTTGACTGAGGCACTTCGCACGGAGGTTATAGCAGGTATGCTGGATCGATTCTATGACCTGGCGAATGGCGCAATACTTGCCGAGGGTGGGACAATTTCCAAGTTAACTGGCGATGGGATGATGTCGTATTTTCCGATTGATAAACCAGACCACGCAATACGCGCCAGTCTGCGGATACTCAGGGAACTAGGGGAGTACAGAAATAGTCTTTCCCCGGACGATAAACGCGGGCTACTGTATGCGGGTATAGGCATTTCCGCAGGAAAGGTCCTTGAAGGGAGCATTGGTTCGGAGGATCGTAAGGACTACACGTTGTTAGGTGATCCGGTGAACTCTGCAGCGCGGCTCGAATCTGTAACCCGCAAAGTCGGCTACGGTCTTGTCTTTGACTCGCGACTGAGGAACCTACTGTCGCATGACGTGGTGGTCAAGAAGCTTGGAATGTACCAACCCAAAGGGAAGACCATTCATCTGGAAATTTTCACGTTGCCAGTACCTGAAGCAAAACTGGACCAGACGTCCCAGGAATTACGCGAGCGCATTTTAGGGACTCGCGCGGGAGCAGCAGCTTGAGCGCTCTCAATTCGTTGCTTGAAAAAGGACTGGTTCCTGATGCCGTGATTCGGGCCGGAATTCGTCGGTTCAACCGCATGCGTTTGCGCGAAGTGAACGCAGGCTCAATTGAGGAACGGCAAGAACAGCTGATAGCCTTCATCGAAATGTTGCGAGGTAGTCCAATCGCCGTTCATACGAGCGAAGCAAATGAGCAACATTACGAAGTCCCGGCACAATTCTTTGAACTAGTCCTTGGGAAACGTTTGAAGTACTCTTCCGCTTACTGGGGTCAGGCGAAGACTTTGGACGCGGCGGAAGAAGAGATGCTTGATCTCACGTGCAAGCGTGCCGAGCTTCTGGACGGGCAGGATATTCTGGAGCTGGGTTGTGGTTGGGGGTCCCTTACTCTATACGTGGCAGAGAAGTTCCCCAATAGTCGCATAACGGCTGTTTCAAATTCAAATGGACAAAGACAGTTCATTGAAGCCCGCGCGGCGGAACGGGGGCTTGCGAACATCAGGATAATTACGGCTGATATGAATTCATTCTCAAGCGACCAGAGATTTGATCGAGTCGTTTCTGTAGAAATGTTCGAGCATATGCGCAACTACCATCTGCTGTTTCAAAAAATATACGATCTTTTAAAACCAGGCGGAAAACTCTTTGTCCATATTTTTGTGCACGCGCGTTACCCGTATTTATTCGAAGTAAAAGATGACACAGATTGGATGGCAAAGTACTTCTTTACAGGGGGAACCATGCCTTCTGCGGATTTGTTGCTCTATTTTAAGGAACCAATGACAATCGAAAAACACTGGGCCGTAAATGGAATGCACTACGCAAAAACTGCAAGGGCGTGGCTTGAGAATGCAGATTTGAACAAGGATCGCGTAATGGACGTCCTGCGCGCCGGCTATGGTAGTAAAGCAGCTCAATGGTTTGAATACTGGCGAATATTTTTCATGGCCTGCGAAGAGCTATTCGCCTGGAATCGCGGGGAAGAATGGCTCGTAAACCACTACCGGTTTGGGAAGGGGAAATAACAGCCTATTCTGTAATTGAGTCTCAAACGCATCCGCAACTGCGGGCTCCTGGCTACTTCTAGTTGCATTTGCCAGCAGCCGCGCCATTCCTATTTGAATGGTCACGCTTGCGGAGAGAAATCGAATCAGGATTCGCGCCTCGTTTATTTCAATTGTTGTTGGTGCCGCAATCTGTGCTGCAAAATTCGCGGGCTATTTCGCGACAGGCTCCTTTGCGATTCTTTCTGATGCGCTGGAAAGCATCATCAATGTTGCGGCTGCCTCCTTCGTCGCGTATTCTGTAATTCAAGGAACCAGAGCAGCAGACGGAAGTCATCCGTACGGATGGGGCAGGCTTGAGTATTTTTCAGCGGGTCTTGAGGGTAGTCTGATTCTGCTCGCTGGTGTCTGGATTCTGTATGAATCCGTGCCCAGACTTGTTTCAGGCAATGTTGTTTCTCGAATGGATCTTGGTTTGTTGTTTGTAGGCGGCGGAACAATTGCTAATGCCCTGCTCTCACTCTACCTTACAAGGACCGGAAAAAAATACCATAGCGTAGCTCTTACAGCGGACGGCGCTCATATTCTAACGGATGTCTTTTCAAGCGTTGGCATTTTTATCGGTCTTATCCTGGTTGCATTAACCAATCTTCCCTGGCTTGATCCGCTTCTTGCAATACTTATGGGGCTCTGGATTCTATTCTCCGGTTTTCTCTTACTCCGCCAAAGCTATTTTCAACTCATGGATCGCGCAAGTCCTGAAATAACCGCGGAAGTGATGGCTGCTTTGACTGCGTCGCGACGTCCAGAAATGATCCGTCCGCACAGACTGCGTTTGCGTGAATCCGGACAGTCTGTGCACGTTGATTTCCATATGATAGTTCCTCGTTATTTCACAGTGCGCCAACTGCATAATCTGGAAGGTGAAATCCGGCATACTATGACAGGAAACATGGAGAGGCCTGTGGATCTATTGTTGCACAGCGATCCTTGTGCCTCTTCAGATTGTTACGCATGTGCCATGCCGGAATGCCCGGTTCGGGCGCGTGCGCAGTCTAAGACGTTGGAGTGGGACTCAGCGCTCTTAACGGATGATTTTAATCATCCGGCACATCGCGATGGGTAAGTCGCCTAACGTCAATCGTTGATCTCATCCACGGCAAACTTTCCGCCACAATTGGAGCGGAATTCCGGCTTCGCCTTTTGGATCAAATCTCGAAGGGATGATTCGTTTGTAATTTCTTTTGGAAGTTTGATGTAGATATCAATCAAGTCACCTTTCTGACATTTTAGTTGTAGTCTCTTGTGCGCCTCAGGCCCAAGAGAAGCATCTATCTCCTGGTAAAAGTCAGATTCCTTGACGGAGCCACCTACGTTATGCGCCATAACGGGTGCGGCAACCTTGTTGAATTCTTCTGTTAGGCGAACTGCAATCGAAAAATATTGCTCGGCATTCCATGTGGTTTGGCATAGCCCATGCTTATACCATTCGTATCTTTCTAGACAGGATCCCGCAGCAACGCTGGGCATTACGCGAGATAGATTCTTTTTCAACTGAGGTGTTAGATCGACTTTATCGTACTGGCAAAAATCTCCAGATTTCTTCTGGCCTTTGCAAAACCCATATGAGGTTCCGCAGGATTTCTTGTTAGGCCAGAGGCCATGCAGGGTAAAGTTCTTTGCCTGATAGACTTGCGGATCGCGGATTTTGCATTCGCGCTTATTTGATTTAAGCTCGCAGAACGCAGGTTGCCAGCTAACGGCAAATGTGTGATCGTCAGCACCGCCCCTGAGCTGGCATTGCTCGCGCCCATTTGTATGATCGCTGGTTTCTTCATCTGGACGATCTGCGCGATCTTCTGAGTCGTTGGGGCTGACTGATGGTTCGCCATGCATTTCGCCGCAGGCTATTTCCACCCAGCGCTCCGCAGGTGTGGCTCCGGGGATCCTTACTTGTACCCAATCAGGGTTGCTCTGGCGATTGAATGCAACGAATTCATACGATTTGCCTGCGTTGGTTTCAATATTACCCGGATTTGTCTTCTTGTTCTTGGATTGGAATGCAGGGCAGGCTTTCTTTGCGTGGAACTCTGGCGATCCGGATTCAGGAACCCCACTCGTTTGGGTCGAGTCCTGGGCCTGGTCCTGGCCAGAATCGCCCGAAATCTGGGGCTTGCATGTCGCGTTGAAAAGACAGGCGGCGAATGTGAGTGCGATTAGAGCAGATTTCATTGTTCAGATTTCCCTACAAATTGGCGCATTTGGGACAGAAATCCAGGGAGTCTGAATCGCTCAATCAATCGAATGGTCCGGGTGCTGGCTTACTCTGGCAAAAACGAACCTCCATTTCCAGTTGACAAAACTGACACGCTGTCAGCATATGGAACCAGCAAACTTAGGGGGAAAAAACCATGAAAAGAATTCTACTTCTTGGACTGGTGGTATTTGCGGCTCAGAATCTGTCCGCTACCACATATAGACTTTTTGTACACGGTCGTTCAGCAACAAATCATTGCAGCGGCACAATTCCAAACACTTCAAGCGCAACCACAGACGTTGGTGGCTACTGGTCAGGTTGGGGATACACTCCAACTGGAATCGCAAACGTTCGCTACATTGGTTTTGACGGTGAGCAAGCCGGCGGAGCGTACAGCTGGAGCGAATGCGGAGCTCAACTCGAACTCAACCGCGCTCTTAACACATTCTGCACTGGTGCAAACGACTGCGAAATCTACACTCACTCAACGGGTGGCCTTGTAGTATCAGCATTCTTTGGATTATATCCATATACTTCTTCCTGGTATAACATTCGCCGCATTCAAGAGATGGCTTCTGCGGCTGGTGGTTCTGAACTGGCAGACATGGCAGTTACATACCTCGCGTGGATTGGCTGGTCTAACTACGGTGGACAACTAGATCATTCAGTGAGCACAAGTGGCGCACGCAATGGTTTCAACCACAACCAATCAGGTGGACTCACACTTTACACAACTTCTGGCCAGGGATCTGATCCAGAAACATATGGAATTACTCCTGCGTTTCTGCCAGGCATTGATGACGGAGTAGTTGCCAATCATTCACTTTGCGGTATCAACCAGACCGGTTCTGTGAACGTATCCTGCGCACGCGGAAATGGTCAGCTTAGGGAGTCATATGCTTGCGGATTCTTGTGGCTGAGCACTTGCTACACCACATGGACTCGTTGGACCCCATACTACACAGTATGGCAAGGTGGCTCTAGCGAAACTCACAAGAAAGCAATGGCAGATTATAATCGCCGTTAATTTGATTTCTTAATTCGCTTAAAAGCCGCGTCATTTAAGGCGCGGCTTTTTTTGTGTGGACCACTTCAAGCCGACCGAATGACTACTATCATGTTTCGATTTCCTGCTCGATGCTTTGCATTAATTATAATGTTTTCCCTGCAATCTTGCAATGTACTATTCTGGAAATCTGCAAATGCATATGGCGGCGGTACCTGGCTTGGCCCCGAGACCTTCATTGAAATCAGAAGTGAGTTTCAGAAGAAATCTTCATGGTATCCTTTGAACCAGAATGCCCTCACAAAGGATTATAAAACTACACTGCTCTTGCATAAGGTTGCTGTAGATAGAGTAACTGACACAACGGAACTTTCACATTATGAGGGTTGGACTCTAAACGATACCCTGTTTGTTGCGGGAAAGCATCTGGTTGCCCTGCGCGGGAAAAGCGATTCGTTTGGCGACGCATCGCGTGATCTGGTTGCAGTAGCCTTATCGGGGACCGACGCGCAGGCGCATACCTTGCTCACCCCAACTCTACTGTTATTGGCTGCAGTACCTTCTCCGGACGGTAAGGTTATAGCCACGTTCTCAACGGACGCAACTACGGATAATCGCACAGGTCGATTGCTTGTGGATTTCTATGATTTTATTTCTTCGCCCAGGCCTGAGTTGGCTAAGAAAGGTGCGCTGGAATTGCAATGGTCCGGGGTTCCCGGGAATCCGGAGCTTTCCTGGGCAAAAGATAGCAGTGGCGTGTATTTGCATATTGAATCCAGCGTGATTCTGATAAGTCCGGATGGGAAGAAGAAGGCGGCTCAATCGTTTCCTTCCTGCTTCTGGCCTACAAGCTCTGGTCGGTCTATTTCTGACAGTGGGATGTTTTTTTATCGCACAAATCCAGATGCTCAAATCGAAATCAAGAAAATGGAAGAACAGGTAAAGTTTGCCTCAATTCCAATGACAGCTAACGTTAGTTCAATAGGTAGTGGATGTCCATAAGGGGGATAAAATGAAACTGCAAAAAAGATTCATAGCGTCGATAGTAATCGGCCTGGTGCTGCTCGTCGGCATCGTATATTTGTTGATGTCACCTTCAAAGCAGAGTCGCGAACAACGCGAGCGCGATCAGGCTTCCGGTGCAGAACCCGGAATGCGCATGGATGACAGCGGTCAGCTTGTTATTGCTGATGATCCTGTTACTCATCTTGAACGATACAAAAAGTGGGCTCAATATCCGCCAACTTCGAGACCTCTGTTTACAGGTCAGGTTGACTTATTAGATCCTTACAATGCAGAAAAACCGCCGATAGGCGTTTTACAATCACCGGCGCAAGGCTGCGAGCCTTCTACTGGAACCGAGGCAATGAAATGCGCCAAAGCGGCTGTCCTTTCTGATGTCCAATGCAGCCTGACTCCAGAACGATATATTTCCATTGGAGCAAAAGATTTCAGAGTCTTCCTGAGTTGCTCATCACCCAAGCAAAACGAAGGCAAGCCTCTTGCGATTGATTCGATTGAATCAAAAGTTTACAGACAGGTCTACCGCAAGATCACTCCATCTCTTCCAGCAATTGCAAGCGGAGACGATGGGCAAAACGGGGATCAGAAAGCTGGAGACCACATCTATACTTTCACCGTGCGCCCGACAGGCCAGGACTGGGGTGATATGTTCCTTGAAACCACATTCAAGGTAGGTGGCTTTGTTCACAACCAACGCGCCAACTGGTTCTCCACTCCGCACAAGATTGCTGAGTTTCAGCAAGGTATCCGTGATGCGAATCGTAACGGGCAACTGGTAGTATCGGTTCCTGTGAATGTCGTAAAAGCTGGATACTATAAATTTGATGCTAATCTCTTGCAGCAGGAAGGTGATAAGGCGCCTGTCGCAAGCGCTACATTTGAAGGTGATCTGCAAGCAGGAAACCAGACCGTAGAGCTTGTGTTCTTTGGAAAAGTAATCAAGGACAGTAAGCTGGATGGACCTTACGTAGTACGCAATATTCGAGGAATGCGCAATAATTCACCGGTTACTCCTTCTATTCTGAAGGCCGCGCTTTTATCTGGCAGACAAATTGGTGCGCAACAGCACACGGAACCCCTGCAGGAATACATGGAACCAATAGCAGTCGAGCATGTAACGGATCGCTATAAAGCTTCTGAGTTTTCCTCAGATGAATGGCAATCTGAAGAAAAAGAGCGTAGGATGAAATACCTGGAAGGTCTGGTTAAAGAAGGAAACTAATTCGCTCCTGCGGCCCGCGCCTTTCCCTGACCGGAAAGCGAAAGCGGGCCTGCCCCTCGGCGCGGCGTTCCGAGCCTCGGGCCGTTCACATCCGGTTCACTGCACGGCTCCGCTTTCTCCTTCCGGATGTAACTGTGCGCTGGCCTTGCCGCGATGGGGTTGTGATACTTTGAGGATTATTTGCCTAACAATGCGGTCAGCGCCAAGGACAGTGCGGATATATCTCTGAAGGCCATTTTGCGCAGGTCGAGCGGCATCACCGCGTCCTGAGCGTCCGCAACAGCGGGCGACGGCGACGGCGCAAATGGCTTTCAGGGCTCAGATTCCAGTGCTGGCCGCAGGAGCTGCTTATTTTTGTTCCTGGCCGCGCACCCATGTTCCTTTGCGGACTTCACCGCTGGGAGTAGTGTACGTTCCAATGCCGTGTGGTTGATCTGCGGAGAATTGACCCTCGTATTTGCGGCCATCGGCGTATTTATAAATCCCCATTCCTTCTTTCAGATGATTCTTGAAGTCGCCCGTGTAGATGTCGCCATTCTTGAATTCTTCTTTACCCTTTCCGTCCTTCTTTCCGCGTACAAAATCGCCGGTGTAAGTTAACCCATCAGCGTCTTTAATAGTTCCGCTGCCTTGAAAGAGTCCATCAACGAACTCGCCTGTATATTTAGAGCCGTCTTTGAGCGTGGCTTCCCCGCGTCCTTGAACTTGTAGGTCTCTGAAATTGCCTTTGTAGACACTTCCGTCTGGATTGGTTCTAGTCCCGCGAATGAACTGGTCGTTCTGGAACTCGCCCTCAAATCGGGATCCGTCTTTGTATATTAGCGTGCCTTTCCCGTTTTTTTTGTTCTTCTCGAAGTCGCCCGTGTATTTGGTTCCATCCGGTAAGATTTCCGTGCCGCTGCCCTGCAATTTGCCGTCTTCGAACTTACCTTCAAGTTTGCGGCCCGATTTTAAGACGAATGTCCCGTGACCTTGAATCTTATTTGATTTGAATTCCCCAGTGTAGGTCCCGCTGGACAGGATATAGATTCCTTTGCCGTCGAATTGGCCATTTGAAAAATCGCCTTCATACGAAGCGCCGCCTGGTAGTTGCAGTGTGCCGCGGCCGTTTTTGCAATCACCTTTGATGCAAACCTCGGCCTCAGCCAGGAGTGCGGATGAAAACATTGTAAGAAATGTTAGAGTCAGAATTAAGCGCATGATCACCTCAGGAGTATTAGACGAAAAATCCCCCCGAGGTTGTTATTTTCCAGGCTTTTTTAAGCAGCGCGGCTGTAGTCCTGAAAAATTCTGATGCATGGCCAGATCAAAGCAATCAAACCCAGGTAGAACACAATTCGAATGATCCAGCTTGAAACCGGTGGTTCCATCGCGGAGTAAGCAAAGTCTTTATTTGTTTCAGTGCTTTCAGCTTGAAACTGAGCCATGGTTCCGGCAGTTTTGCTGTCGAATGTGAGTTGCAGATCATACGCAGGTGAGCCGATATACGGGTTGCCTGAATAAATTGATATGCCAGATGTTTTTCCGTCTTTCGTGGCATCCAGATATTCTTCTGCAGCAGGTAACTGGAAGATAATCTGTTCCACGGGCGAAAAGCCCATGATTGATTTCAAGTGCAGTGGTTCGTCGTCACCGTTTAGCACCAGGATTTTGATTACATCGTTTGCAGGATTTGCAAGGTCCAAAACCTGTTCTGGCTTGTCTTTAGCTCGCTTGAGCAGCCCTGCTGAAGTATTGGTTGAGAAGGATTTGCTTTCTGTATTGTAAGTGAGTATCTCTGCGCCACGGTCAAAACGCTGTTCTTCAAATACCAGGACCATGCGTTCGATCTTTCGTTTCTCTGGATTCGCAAACTCGTAGACCGTGCCTTTGCGATCGGAATCGTTTGAAACCTTAATCTGATCCGTGGGAATTTCGAACGCTACCTCTTTGCTGCGTCCCGGTGTAGAATGCACAGCAGGGAAAGTCAAAGGAATGTTCTTGTTGAACGTTAGGCGAACATATCGCGATGTACCTGCGTCGATTCTAATCTGTGTATCTGATTGATCGCCATAACGAAACACACTGCGATGCCCCAGATAATCCCACTCACCCGGCTTATTGCCCGTCTCTACTTGAACACCTGATTCAAAGATGCCTCCTGAACTGAGGTCAAGCTGGCTCCAGACCATTCCTTCGGGCAATTCTGGTAATTTGAGTACATAAACCCTGCTATCGCGGGTTGCTTCGGTAAATACTACTTCAGGTTCGTATCGCCCGTCACGGCTGGTATCTTCTCCAACTCTTTGAATGAAATAAGGCAAAGCCTTTCCATTCCATGCAACGCGAATAGAGGACGATCCGGTGCGCAGAATTTCGTTTGTTAGATCTGCCCTTCCGTATTGTATTTTGGAATCACCAAGCGAGCCTGGCCGCCGCTCTTTTAGTCCCGTGACAGATTTGTAGCTTCCCGGGCGGAATGTTTCCGCATTCAATGAATTGGGTGCGGCCAGCGCCATTGCAAGGGCCACCGGGCCGAGCAAAAGGATAACCAGGTCTTTGCTAATTTTCATAATTTTGTCCCTGTATTTCTGATAGAGTATGCTGAGTGCGAGAAGGGCAACGCCCAGAGAGAAGCCGGCTATAATGCGGACCAGGCGACCCATAGTCCAAATGTCGTACCCGTAGAGCTTGAGTACAACGAGCACTGCGAGAAATATTCCGCTAAGGCGCATGGTCCTGTGATCCTTCCAGAATCCGTATACCAGGAATCCGAGCGCATACAAAGCCAGAACGTAGGAATATCCAAGATTACGGTAATGTTCGGAAAGAATCGTGTCGCGGTTCTCAAGGAGCGTTCCCCAAACAAAAACAAACATTGCAGCAAAGGCGAATCCTTGAACGTAGCGTGTAAAAGGGTTTCGTTTATGTATCAGATACGTCAATGTTAGACCAATCCCTGCGATCACGTAGAGCACAAACCGCGCATTGAGGAGAGATTGATACGGAACGGGCGAGTACTCAATAAAGATCAATCGGAACAAGCTGGCACACCAGGCCAGAAGTGACACGATCAAGATTGCGTTGCTTTTAAGACGAACTGCCCCAAGTGAAAGCGAAGCAGAAAACAGAATCCATGCAGTGGTAAGCATGCGACCGTCAAAGAAATCGGTTAAACTGGCGAACAGGAAAACAATTATCTGATAAAACGCTATGGTTCGGGCCTGCGCGAATCCGATTCCGTTGGCCGTGTATTTTGCACGGAGAAGATAAAAACCGGCCATTAGTAGAGTGAGCGCGAGCAAGAAATGCGCGGTAAGATCCGGATAGTGATGCTGCGTGAGGTAAAATCCTGAGATTGCGTAAAGAACAGAAGCCAGTGGTAGTATAACAAGGTCGGATAACGTGGGCTCTTTCTTGTGCTTGATTGAAAGCATAAGATCGCGGGCATAATACACAGCCATCGTGAAGAGTAGGATTCCCATTGGAAAAACAAAGCCACTTTGCGCCATGCTTTTTGACGCCCAGATGGACCACATGACTGAGGTTGCAAAAAGTACAAGGTAAGCAGACAGTCTCCATGTGCGATGCCAGCTAACCCAGAGAAATCCTACTTGTATCAAAGCAATGTACGTAAAGAGGAAGCGATAGGAGTTCTCGCCGCGGGAAAGCATCACGGGCGCCAGAAACGACCCAAGCAAACCAAAGACATAGAGACTCTGACGATCCGCCTTTACAGCCAGAGTGGTGACAAACGCACTCAGGAGCACCATTGCCAGAAAGGTTTCCGGCAAATTTAATAGATTGTAGAAGTGATACGCGCTGAAGATAGAAATATAAAGAATTGAAACACCAGTTCCAAAGAGCGGGGCCGGGATCACTCGTGTTTTGAGTTTGGCCAGGTACAACCCTCCGGTCATTACGGCAAATCCAATCAGGATGCCGGTATAGATTCGTCCGGATTCATTTACCCACTGATTGTCAAACGCAAGTTTGATAAACCAGCTAACAGCAAGCACTATGGCAAGCAGGCCAAGTTTACCCAGTATGTTTCCGCCGAGCAGTACTTCCAGGTTATCGTTTTGCGAAAGGCGCTCAAAGAAGCCGGGTCCTGCAGGTTTCGGCGTAGACACTGGGCCCTGGCCTGGGGCGACTGTGGATGAGGCCGTGACCCTTGATCCAGATGAGGAACCAGCGGGGCTAGCAGACGCGCGGGCCAGCTCACCCTTAACAATCGTGAGTTCTTCTTCCAGGCGTTGAACGCGGGCATTTAATTCTTCAAGATTCATTTATTAACTCCGCGTCCTGTGTAATTTCATGATCTACGGCCAGTAGCCTTGCCGGCAGGGATTTGCCTGAACGATTGCGTGTAAGTCCAGCCGCAGCCTGAACAAGCTGCGTGAGAACTGGGTCCATGGTCTCCGTAGGTACGCCATAGTAGAGAAAGTTAATTGGTGTAAGGCCACCAAGAAGATATAGACTCCGCACCTGTTTGTTTAGTTCAATGCGAATTTTTGAGCCCTGAATAAGCCCGGTCTGCGGATCGCGAACGGGCTCCGATTCCACCCTGACGGGTTTTCCTTTTACGGAAGGATCTTTCATACGTCGTAACTTTTCTATGAAATGCGACAGATGTGTGAACTCGAGTGTTTTGGTTGAGCCGCTTGCAAAAAAGATGGAAGGTCTCTTATGGTTTAGAATCAAATCGGAAATCAAATCGTCAGTCAGGATAGATTTTCCAATCACACCAATGATTATGTCAGCATCATACAAGAGAGCCCGCGCAAGTTTGCCTGGTGTTCCCGCTTCGGCTATACCCTGGTCATTTTGATTCTTTGAGTCGACTACGATATCAACTCCCGAAACGCTCGGTGCACCCATTCTATCTTTAAGATGACCAACGAGGCATCGTCCGATTGCTCCACGGCTTCCTAGAACGAGGGCTCTGCGATTTGAGAGTACAAGGCCCTGTCCATGAAGCACACTTTCGATTGCATGTAGAATTGAAACTGAAACCTCGCGCGATTCCATCTCACGCTTTGTGTTTGAAATAGCAATACTGAGGGCCGGAAATTGTAGCTGCTTGTGCTTGGTCTGAACTGCAAGCAAACGATCGTATCCGTTACGTGTGTGTTCAACGCTCCCACAAAAGAAGTCCGATAGCCAAGTGGCCAGGGGTTTGTTAAAAACAGAGTCCGCCACTGGCAATACAGCCTTTAAACCCTCGTTCTTTTTACGGGGTTGAATACCATAGTGCATCATAGCTTGCTTAACTGTTTTTCCTTCCAGGCAAAGTGAATTGATTTGTGGTGCAAGGTATCCACCATCTTCCATCAACAAGAGCTTCTTGTTTGTGCGGATGCAATGGCCTGCCTCCACAAAGAACAGATGTCCCGCAACAATTTGCATTGCTTCAAAAAACGCCGCTCGCTTTGCATGAAGGACCTTATCAAGCTCAGAGAACTGCGTGATCGGTGAGTATTGCCTTGATAGAATGTAGTATCCCTCGACAGAACCAGAAGACTCGATTTTATTCAGGCCGTGGAATGCGAATTGATCCTCTGGCAATGAGAGCAGAGTCTCCAGATATTCCGCTGGAACAATGCCTGCATATTTTACGAACAGCACACGCAGAAACTCGCAGTTCATATTCTCAAGTGCGCGAATCGTCGCAAGAATCTCTCCAGTTATATGGTGAATCAGGAATACGCGCACATTCTTTAGTGAGTCCGGTCTTTTTTGACTCAGGGCTTCAAGGATTGGCATCTTTGCCAGATAACGTCTGATATCAGGAAACTTCCTGGGTAGATCGAGGCTGAGATTCAGGCTGCGACCGCGTCTGGACAAGTCGAGGTATGCCCGGCGATTTCCGGAGATTACTTCTATTTCCTGAGAATGGAGCTTAGCTACAATTTCACGATCCTCTAGTACAATGAGGCATCTGCGCAAGAAATCAATCGTGTCTTCTGGGGCGCCAGAGATGAGTCTTTCTTCGCTGTCGATCGGCCAGTGAACGGTAATAATCTCGCATTGATTCAGGCCAGCCGACTCAATCTGCGAAAAAAAACTGGGCTGGCGTGCTTTGTCTTCCAGGTGCTCGTTCTGGAAATTTTCACTCTCGCGCCTAATTCCCGTTTGCATTGACTCGGCCATGTGCGTGAGACCCTGCAAATACGTTCTGCGATTCAGATCGTCCACAACCAGATGCGGAATCTTTTTTAAGTCCAGCCGACCTTCGCCTTCTGTTTCAATTGTAATTCTAAGAAAGGCACCCTGGATATCACGTTCAACCAGGAAGAAATAATCAATCTCCTCCTGCTCAAAGTGTAGGTGGTACGGAAACACCAGCCCAGGCGGATTGCTTGCGAGTTTGGCCTGACCAAAAAATTCAGGAAAAAGAACGCCACCCCAGGAGGGTCGTTGCAAGGTTCCAAAGACTGCGCGGATTTGTGTGTGAAATTCTGAACGATAGGAGGGAAGGCTTTTCAATACGCTTTTGCGCGCATGGATAGTAATACCGGTGATTCCAAGATCTTCAAGCTGCGGCGTGATCCCTGGAACAATCCGATGCTGAACGGCAATATCAGCTCCGCGCCTGGCCTGATCTAGAATCTCTTCTCCGAGCATTCCAGCCAGTACGGATAGTCCTTTGAAAAGTTTAAGATCGCTTAGATCTAGAACAAGTCTCCCGGCCTCGCCCGGAACGAGCGGCACGCCGAGAGAGGTGAGTTCTTTGGCCCTCCGATCAGGACGGGAAGCGCGTTTTGAATTCTTCTTCTGAGAGGATTTCAAACACCGACTCCAACTGTGCCGTGCGGAAGGTTCTGCGAACACTTTCCTTCAGCGATCCGAGAATCACAGGTCTGTTGAAGCGTGAAGCCTCTGTTCTAAGTTTTAGCATATCGCCAATGCCGGACGAATCAATGTAATCCATTTTGGAGCAGTCAATGCAGATTGCGCGCGTTGCCAGGTCCAGTTTCCCAACCATCAGATCAAGAAAAGCATCCTTATCTTCAAGTGTGAATCGACCCGTAACGTCGATACAATCAGCGTTTGCGAGCTTACGAACTTCAAACTGCGCCATAGTTCCTCTTCAAATCCAACAAGCACCAACCATCATCTTCTACCTGTGACGTGAGCGTCCAGTCCCTGAAGGCTTCGGTGATACTTTCTTTTTGTTCCGACAGAATTCCCGTGAGTATCATTCTAGAATGTCTCGCGGCCAGAATCCTCTCGCGTGCGCCGAGTATGATATTAGATGTAAGATTGCCCACAAATATTTCAGCTGGAAAGGTATCGAGCTCCTCCAGTTCAAAGCCGGAATGACGCAGTAGTAGATGCGATGCCTCAATTCCCGGATTCAATTCGAGGTTTTGTCTCGTTGCCCGGGCGGCGTTTGATTCCAGGTCGAATGCCAGAACCTTGCCCGCTCCAAGAAGGAGTGCAAACAGGGACAAGATTCCTGAGCCTGAGCCAGCGTCGATGATGGAGCGATCCTTGAGGTCTGCCTGGTTCTGCTCCATCCAGGTAAGACACATCCGCGTTGTAGGGTGGAGCCCTGTTCCGAAGGCCAGTCCCGGATCGAGATACAGAATCAATCTGCCCTTTAATTCTGCTTCTTCCACCGATCCTCTTTTCCAGGACGGCACAATGGCGAGGGTTTTGCCAATTGCGAATGAACGATAATGCTGTTTGTAACTCTCGAGATATTCCAGTCTCGTAATCAATTTTCGGGAAATTGAGTAATCCGATAGATCCATTGTTGCAAGCAACAGCTCCATCTTGATCTCTGCCTGCGCATCTTCCGGATCAAAATAGAAATAGAGCTGAGTACGGTCTGATCTTTTGTTCTCTTCGTAGATTGTCTCGAAATACCCTTCTAGTCCTGGCACAGTGGTTGCGTCTACAATCCGAACCAGATTCTGGCCTTCTGCTACGGGCAGATCGACAAGGATTTCTGTGAATGCATCCTTCTCCGGGGTCATTCAGCCGGTTGTCCGGGGAAATTTCGGGCAAACTCCTCTGCCGGAATTTCAATTACGCCACCGAACAAATCGCCATTTTCCACACGCTGTTTGAGGGCAAGTGCGTAGCAATAGGTTTCAGAAAAACAACTTCGGATTCTTTTCCCTTCCAGCTTGCGCTGCTGGGTTGCTGCAACATCAAAGCGGAAGAATTCATCAGGGTTTGCAACGATCTGTCCACCGTGCTTCAAATCTTCTATGATGACTTCCAGGTTTGTCGCGATTTTTGTCATCACATCCTTAATTGCGACTCGAACCTGGCGGCCTGAGCCACCGCGTCTGCTTTCGATTAGCTGCATGCGTTTGGCATGTTCTACGTAGTTTGTATGCGCGACCGGATCAGTTGCAGTGCGCTTGAACTCAGCGGATTCCTGATGATATTTTCTGAATAGATCGTGGATTGAACGTCCCTCTTCATACGCATCTGCTAATTTTTGACGATAGTCGACTTTGACACCGCCTGCGTAGTTTGCGTTCAAACGCACTTTAGAAGAAGTCAAAATCAAGGAATACTCATCTTCAAATTCTTTGAAATACAAATAAGACAGAAACACCTTATCGCGGTTGATCATTGAACCTTTCCATTCTCCGCGAACGTCAAAAAGCTTCTTAAGCGTTTCAATGGAAAGCTGTCGCATGAGGCCCATGCCGTATTCTATTTCAGCATTCTTGTTGGGAGGTTTACCGTCTTCTACCGGCGCTTCCCCTTCTGCCTCACTTTCGGCTTTCGCCTCGGCGTCAGGCTTCTTCTCTTCCACTTTTGGGACAGATGTCATGGCTTCGCTTATAAGTTCGCCTGCTTTCCGTTTCCCTGGGCGATCTTCCGGAGTGGCTTTGATTAAGTCTTCAAAGAGCCAGGTTCCCGGTTCGGCTTTTTTCATTTCCATGCGTTGCAGAAGAATTACAAGCAAAGGAAAAATCTCATCCATCAGAATTCGCCATTCGTTGCGAATCTTTTTGCGCTTGGACGCGTACAGGTTAGCTGCTTTTTTCTCGATTTTTTCTTGGGCGTCAATTGCCATTGTCGCAGCCACGATATACGTTTCTTGAAATGGTCTTAGATAATAAAGCTTCTTTAGAAATGATACTGCGGGTACGCGAATCGCATCAAAGGCAACCGAGCTATTTGGATCTGAAGAATAAGAGCTAAGCAGGTCTGAAAGTTCTGCGCGATCGTACAATTTTCCTGCGCGATCAAGGATTTCAACATAGAGGGGATTCTTGGCATCGAGTTCTTTTAATACCTGACGCCCAATTTCTGGATTGGTTGTGAACAAATCCATACTGAGAATATTGCATTCCATAACGGCACGCCGCGCATCCAGATTCAGCCTGGACAAAAATTCAGGCAACGCACGATCGTTGCCAAATGGAGCAACGCCTTTCATCTTACCTGTAAGCTTTACAAAGAACCTGGCGAAGAACGAGCTGGCTTCGCGCTCCTCCTCCTGACGAATTCGGCGAATCTTCTGTGCTTGATCTGCTTCACTGAACTTCTGGTCACGCGCTAATTGAGACGGAAGCCGTGCGCCCTGGATTTGCCTGATCTTGCGATCTGCTTCTGCTGGTGCTCCTTTGCCGCCGGACCCCTTTCCTTGATCCTTCTTAACCGAGCGCTCATCTACAACTTGTCCCCCCTTGGAGGTAAATTTCTGCATGAGTTGTTGACGATCTTTCTCATCCAGTTTATCTGTTCCGATGGCCCGCCTAGTCCGATCAAACTGCATTTCGTCCATATACTTCAATCATGAATAAAACAGATGCCATGCAATCAAAAATTTCTTTCCAGAGCATTGTATTGGAACGGATTTTGCGCTCTGATGTTGAGAAATCGGCCATAGTCGGCGTGCTCATTTTTGGCTCCCGTGCACGGGGTGATCATGGTGAGGTGTCTGACGTGGATCTGGGTGTAGTCTTTTCAGGTGAGGAACCGGTCATTGATTCGCAGTCAGATTGGGATCTCTTCCTCTGGAGTAAAGAACGCTGGGAATCTGGTTTCGCTCTGCAGATCGAGCTTGCGCGCAGCGCCGAGGTTTTGTATGATCCCCACGGTGTGATCGCCGCAAAACTCGATTCTATACGCAGTCACATTTTACCCCATTGGGAAATACATCTGAAACAGTTTTGACATATGGAATTCCTGAATAGTCAGGAAAAGATCCTGGGCGGCTTTCGCCAGACCTACAACAGTGTGCCGGAAATCGTTGTGGCGCCGGATGAGCAGCGCTTTGTTGTTTTCTCAGACCATCATCGCGGTGATAGGGGATACTCTGACTATTTTCAGCGTTGTGAAAAGACGTATAACGCGGCCCTGGGCTACTACCTGGAACGCGGCTTTCATCTAATCCTATTGGGCGACGTGGAAGAGTTCTGGGAAAATCATCCGCGCACAGTAATGAAGAGTTATCCGCTTACATATGAGCTTGAGCGTGAGTTCTACCTTGCAAATCGACTAACGCGTGTGCGCGGCAATCATGATAGTCTCTGGAAGAATCCAGCACTTGTAGAAGAGTACCTTGGTCCTTTGTTTCCAGGAATTGTGATGCAGGAGGGGCTCCGCATTCGCGTAATGGGGCCAGAGCCGGTAACTGTATTTTTTGCCCATGGTCATCAGGGTACATTTTTGAGCGATACCCTCGATTGGTTTTCGATGTTCTGGTTTCGAACGCTTGGTTCCAGGATTATTCATCCGTTTAAAAGAAAATATCAGACCCCGGCTAGAAACTATGCGCTGCGGGAAGAACATGAAACTATGATGTTTGATTGTGCTGCGGCGTTGAATCAGGAGGTCGGAGAGAAAACCCTCCTTGTCTGTGGACATACGCATCATCCGATTTTTATGTCACAGAATAGAATCAGGAGAATGCAGAATGATGCGCACATTCTGCGGACCAAGAACACTAAGAAGAGTCTGAAGCGATTAGCCAGGCTGCGTGCACAATTCGAATATGTTAAAGCGGACTTTGGTCTGGATGAAGAGCTAATGTCCAAACGTTCCTTCTATTTTAATACTGGCTGTTGTTCATTTGACGATGGAAGTATTACGGGAATCGAACTTGCGAAAGGCAAGATCAAGTTGATCAAATGGACAGATGAATCCACGCACGCAGATCGGATCATACTGGGATCCGAACGATTGAGCGCCATCTAACAACTCAGATTAAGAATTCTTACGGCTCAGCCTCATGAAGCGCTCTGGCTTATCGAAAACTTTGAAACCAAGTTTTTCGTAGACTCGATGCGCATCTTTAGTTAGCAAATACCAGTGCTCCACATCCCGAACTTTTGGTTCCTCCATCATCCGCTTTACTAGCTTATGCGCTACACCCCGGCCGCGCATTGTAGGCTCCACGAACACATCTGCAATATAGCCGAATCGCGTGGTGTCTGAGACGCAACGAGCAACACCAATCAATCGTCCGCTTCTCAAATACGCTCCCGCAACAACGGTTGAGGCTTTGAAGCCCTTCTGAATGCGAGCCTGTGACATGCCACGGGCCCAGTATGTATTACTCAACCACTTGTGAATCGTTTGAAAATCGAGTCGAGAGAAGGCTGTGTCGACTGCGAATTGCATCAGGTCTCTCTTGAAAATTCCTGGAAAAACAACATTGCAACGAACATCATACTTGCAGTGCTAAGCAGTGTCTGAATGAATCCGCGCATTGCCCCAATTTCAACCGCAAACATTAGGTAGCTGATGCCCATGGAGATGGCAAGCGCCACAGTGAATACGAGCACAGGTGCAATAGAATAGACCCTGCCACCCGCCAGCTCCGCAGTTAATCGGAGGTGAGTGCGCGCAACCAGGATAAAGACGAACGTAGCAAAGAAACTCAAATTACCAAACGTTGTATCCATGAGAAGAAAATCATAGAACCCATGAACAAGAATGACGTAGGCCATTCTTTCAAAAAAGTTCCCCCATTGCCGGCTATCGTTCAGGGCGGAGACGAGCGAAAACCCAAGCAATCCCGTTGTGGACATATGAAGAAAATTCGCAGTAAGAAAGCGCCCGATTACGGTAGCTCCACCGTTAACATAATATTGATTGTTTTCCTCTATTGCAAACCCGAGCCCTCCGATTGTAGCCAGTATCAGAACCTGGATAGGGGCGCCTTTCCTGAAGAACAAAAGGAGCGGGGAGATAAAAATCAACTTGAGGAATTCTTCGCGTAAGCCAATTCCAAAGACTGCGTATAACAACGTCACAAGCCAGGACTGCTTGCCATCAAAAACATAATAGAGCCCTTCAATCTCATAGGCGCATAACGTTGCGTAGGCACTGAAAACTCCCAGAATAAATGCCACGGGCACACCTACAATGGTCCGAATCGGCCAGGACCCTGACCGGCCGACGTGAAGCAGCAGAATTAACCAGCAAACTCCAATTGCGCTTGAAGCCGCTACAATGCTTAGTCGGTAGTTTTTGAATTGATGGAGGAGGATATCCTGGGCCATGGACAAAAAATCATGTTTATGCAGATGGTACTCAGCGCGCAGCAAATCGTCTGCTGATTGAAAGTAGATAGAGTCTTGCATCAGACGATTGAAATCACTGTGCCAGCCCAGACGCTTCATGCTCCTGAGAATTCTTTGGCGGGTTTTGGAATCTGGGTGCAGGCGTTCGGCCTTTTGGTGAAACTCTATGGCTTTGATGTCCTGATTCGCCATCATCAAAATCCCGCCAATATCAGCCAGAAGCGGATGTAATTCCGGAACGGGGGTGGGTTTGCCGGCTATAATTTGAAGTGCGAAATTCATCGCTTGCAGGTAACGTCCAGACGGATCAAACTTAAAAACGTCTGGAAATGGATGCGGATTGGTTGCAAGCGATGCAAGCAAGACGTACCAAAGCTCTTCGTTATCAGGGTTTGTTTGAATCAGTAGAAGTAGCTCTGATTCTCCTTCTCGTGTCCTTCCATCGGCCAGCGCATCGACTGCATGTTCCGGTGACGGCGTATGCCCCTTCTTCGAAAGGACAAAGCCCACGAGTACAAAAATAACGAACACCCCGCAGAATATTGCAAATAGCTTAAGGGGTTTGGGCTGCATGAGTGAGCGGGACATTCCGGGAGATATTTCTGTGCAATGAAGCGCAGTCAAGCCAGGCTTTTTGATCGACACGGTTCCGGCCAATCCTCGCCTTATTCGTATGAGCGGCATACAATACGAAGTCAACCCGATGTGGAAGTTCCTTCGCGATAACTTTGGATTTGGAGAAGCTTTCAGTTTCTTTGGACCGTACGCTGGTGCGAGTATCAAAGTCAGGGTAATCGATCAGTTCACAGTTGAAAGCTCTATGGATCTTGTCCTAACCAATACCAATTATGTAGGAACTCACTTTGGCGGTTCCCTCTATTCGATGTGTGATCCTTTCTACATGTTTCTGTTAATGCAAAACCTGGGCCCTGACTACATTGTATGGGATAAGAGTGCCAGTATCGATTTCTTGCGCCCTGGCAGAGGACTGGTCAAGGCAACATTTCACGTTTCGGCAGAAGAGATTGAGAGTATTCGGGAAATTGTTAAAGAGAAGCGCAAAATGGACTGGTCAACTGATTGTGAAATTTTGGATCAAGAGGGCAAATCTGTGGCGCGGCTCCACAAAGTAATCTACGTTAGGCGGGCAATGCGCTAGGGCCGGACTTCTTTCACAACTTTGTTTCGATGCGCAAGAACCCCGGCCCCGCCAATACTGGTTCTGACCCCTTCTATGAGGAGTGTCTGCCCATCATGGAGTACCAAGCACTATAAATGAAACACGTCGATTGCGCTGCCTTCCTTGTTCGGTAGTATTGGGTGCCACAGATTTGGTAGAACCGTACCCCTTTACGCGAATTTGACCGCCGGGAACACCTGCAGTCCGCAAATATGAAGCGACTGCTTCTGCTCTTTTGCCGCTCAGTACATTGTTAAATGTGGGATCTCCCGTGCTATCTGTATGTCCCTGAACTTCGATGTTCATCTGAGGATCCTGTTTCAGAATTCCCACCAAACGATCCAGTTCTGCGAAAGATCTTGGATTTAACGCGTCGCTTCCATATTCAAAGAAGATGTTATTCAGAACAATCTCTGCCCCAGATTTTCTGGCCGACGCAATTGAAATCAACTGCATCTCAACCTTCTGCTCTTCGTAGGATGCAATGGATCGTAAATCTACCCGCTCGCTCTGATTCAAGTAGCCGGATTTTTTTGCGAAGTACGCGTATTCACGTCCAGCTGGCAATGCTATGAAGAATTCCCCGCTTCCAGGACGTGTTGCAAGTACCCCGAGTGATTTGCCTGTTGCAAGGTCCTGCCATTCCACAGTTGCATCCGTAGGTTTTGCGTTCTCGTCTTTTATTACACCCCGAATTCCAACAGCAACCGTTGCGGGTCTTGCGGCGATTGGCAGGGGAACCACTTCATAGATGTCCTGCCCACCAAGGGTGCCGCTCAATTCGCCAGAAAAATACCCGCGATCAGATGCAGCCGTCATGCGGAATCCCCAGTCCTGCCCTGGCCCATTCACAAGGGGTCCAAGGTTTACGGGTTTTGACCAGTGCAGCCATGTGTCGTCTAGACGAACGCTTTTGTAAACGTCTGATCGTCCAAATCCGTTGTATCCGTCCGAAGAAAAATATAGCGTCTTTCCATCTGGATAGAGGAACGGTGTGCGTTCTGCTCCTGGCGTATTGATGAAGGGCCCTAAGTTTCTTGGAGTTGTCCAGCTGCCGTCTGGTTTTTTGAATGCAACGTACATGTCCGTGTTTCCATTTAGGAATCCGCCGCTCGCTTGCGTAACCGGTCTGTATTGAAAATATCCGTTAGGTCGATCACTGGCAAAGATGACTGCCCCATCCGGTGTGAAGTTTGTATCAGATTCAAAGTACTGCGTATTGATGGGAGACGGAAGATGAACCAGACTCGACCAACCTTTTACAGTTAGTTGCGATTGAAAGACATCACCGTTTCCAAAGCTCCCTTTATAATTTCCATAAACCGACATCACGGTTCCGTCTGCGGAGAGTCCGTCTGGCGATTCTGAGAGATCCGTATTGAGATCGTCGAGAGGTTCTGCTTTGGACCATCCGTTAGGCCCCATTGTTGTAACCCAGATATCCTCCTGACCTGAACCACCTTTTCTACCAAGGGATGTGAAATAGAGTTTCTGACCGCTTAACTCGGGCACTGGAAGATAATCGTTTGCAGTGCTATTAACCAGAGGGCCTAGATTCCTGATTTTGGAACCTTCCTGAAAGATCAGCATCCTGAGCAGTTCCTGAATCTCAGCCTGTCGGCCCGGAAAGAGGTATGAGTACTTTTGCCAGACGCCGACAGCTTGCATGAACTGACCGCTCTGCATTTCAAAGCCCGCGAGCTTCTGAACGATTATCCAGGACGCATACGGATGATTGTCAGGTTTTGCAAGTATTGCCTCTAATGTCTTGCGCGAAGCAGGGCTATCCGGTGTGCTCAGAACTGCGCCCACATATTCGGGATTGATTCCACTCATCCACTGAGCTGCTTTTGTGCGATTCGCCTGTTCAGCCACAATTTCTGGTTGAGTACTCAGGGGCTCTGCGACACCTCCTGGTGGAGCCGCTACCACATTTGCGGAAGTGCAGGCGAAGAATGCGAGGATCAGGAAGACAACAAAGCGCATAGGTTCAGACTGAACCCCGGGGTCCTACCTAACAAGCTGAAATTATTTAGCAAGGGCTTCAAAAATGATTGCAGGCAATGACATAACATTGCAAGATCTGGATATGCCAAAAAGTGATTTGATGCTCAAAATTCCGTTCTTTGAGCGTCGCCGCAGGATTCGTAGACCCTGGGCTTTGATCATTTTTGGAGCGGCCTTCTTGCTGCTGCCTTTCATCAACTACCTTTCGATCACAAATCAACTGCACGTTTCTCCGCAGTTTCCAGATGTCACTTTGAAACTCTTGAATCCAATTGAGCAATTTCTGCTCTTCATGCCGTTCTTGGTCGGCATTGGATTGCTGCTTGTCAAGCGCTGGGGCTGGTGGTTGTTTCTCGGATACTCTGCCATTCTTATCGTTTACAATATATATGCACTGGTGAGATCACCTGGTTATTACAACGCGGGCGCATTGTTGCAGACTGCACTCGGAATTGCCGCAGTCTTCTACTTCGTTAGGCGTGACGTGTCTGCTCCATACATGAAGATGTATCCGCGCGGTTGGCGCCTGCAGACCAGAGAGCCCATTGAAATAGAGGTGGTTGTGGATGGGATTCGTCGCAGGACAGCTGACGTCAGCGATTCAGGTCTCTATGTAATCTGGGAAGAGTGCTATCGCGCACCAGGAGAAGAAGTGCACGTTACTCTCTCCATCAATGGGAATGAATATAAATCACGCGCTGGCGTTGTCCGCGTAGATGACGATGGTGTGGGCCTGGCATTCCGCGGAGCAACTAGAGTATTCAAACGGAATCTGAAGCACGACGTGGCACGACTCGAACCAAGTACGCAGGACTAGGGCTAACGTTCAGCCCTGGCAAGGATCGTCTGCGAGCCTGTTGAAAATTTACTCCGGATACCTTTTTCATCAATCAACGTTCCTAGCCAATAGATCCAGAAGGAGTCGTTTTCTTTATCCGCGGCTTGCAAGGATCCTTCGAGCAGAATGACCAATTGATCTTCATCCAGTTCCAATAGTAGACTGTAGATCCTGCGTGCTCCGGGCCAGTTCATATCTTGTAACCAGCGAACCAAACCGTCTCCGACGCAGTTGAGGCGCGGAAATCCAATTAGAGCGAGAACTTCGGCGGCATTACTCCAGTAACTCTTGGCGGCTGGTTGCAGTAGCTTTGGAAGGTCTTGGTCAGTAACGGTTTGGACAAGAGTCGCAATTGCACGACGCTGCGACTCAGGCGATGCGCCATCAACGATACCTGCGTTAAGGTCTGCCAGCAATGCGTCCAAATCCATTCAGACCTACTGTTAATGAAGCTGTGCCGGGATCAAAATGGGTCGCTTCACTCCGCCAGCTTGGCCAGGCAGGTTGATTCTCTTCAACTCCAAAAGCCGGCGAGGTAGGCTTCTGTTCCAGCTTGTGATTGCAGAGAATTATGCGCCCGGATAGTCTAGCCGTGTGCGGCCCATCCTTTCAGTCTTCCTGTTAGCAACGTTCATGAATTGCTACTCTTCCATCACGGGCAGTTCACCGGAGCTTGCGCTGTTTGGTTTACCGGTAACGCCAGCTTGCACCAGCTTAACTTTGCCCGATGCAACCAGCAATCGAACAGTACCCGGCATCGACATGACAAACAACGTACTTGTACTTCATTTTGACGATCCTCCTGGTAGCTTGACCAATGCGGCTGCAAATCCGGCACAGCTTAGCGGAGGCAGTCCAGTTACAACTAACGGGAAATTCTTATCCGGACTGGCCGGCGACGGAACGCATTTCCTGACGGGCACGTCGCCGCCCGTTACATTGCTCTCGGCGGGAACCACCATGATGGTCTGGGTTTATCGGAGGAGCGTAACTCCCAACGGATATCTACCACTCTACAATGGAAACGGTGCGTTGCGGGGGTATGGCATTATCGTTGAGTCCACCAACGAGTTTATGATTCTAACTGGCAGTCATAATGTCCAGGCAACGGGCCGATTCCTTCCTATGGACCAGTGGTCCCACCTTGCACTCTCTGTTGAAACGGGCGACTTTGTGACCGCTTATATCAACGGAGAACAACTCTCGACTTATGGGTTAACCATTTCCACCGTGATCGCGGGGGACCAAACCTTCCTGGAATTTGCCGCTCAGAGCACGGACATCATAGACGAGGCTGCAATGTGGGCGCGAATTCTTACACCCGCTGAAATTCAAACGATCTACAGTTTCCAAAGCCAACCGTGTAGCTGAGTAGTTAGGCGCTACCGTTTCACAAGCGACAGAATTTACGTGTGTTTTTTGTAGTGGAGCGCAACGGCGCCGGATTGAAAGGTCTGCGAACCAATAAGGTCTAACCGGAGGTTGCTCTGCGGCTTCACAGTTTCGAACAGGCGCGGTCCCTTTCCCGCAACTACCGGATGTACCACGAAATGATATTCGTCAATCAAGCCGCGATTGGACAGCTGGGATGCAATGCTCAAACTACCTACGGCGAT
>JAIOPQ010000038.1 GCA_021413825.1 Spirochaetia bacterium
TCCGGAATTCACGCGCAGGCAATTTTGCCCATTCGTTCTGTACTTCTCTATCCCGATCGCGCACAGGTTACGCGAAAAGACCAGGTTCGCCTGACTGCAGGGAAGAACCGCATTCTAGTAACCAGCGTTAGCCCCAACCTGTCGCCCGATACATTGCGTGCATCCTGCACTCCTGAATGCACAATTGTAGAGATTTCTTCCAGACTCGATCGCTTTGCAGAGGCTGTAAGACCCAGAATCCAGGCATTGGAGAAAAAACTGAGTTCCGTTCGGGAGCGACGCGACGGAATCGCTTCTGCCGTTTCAAGAAACAACTTTGTGCTGAACTTTACAAATCAACTTGGGACAGCTGCGGGCAGAGTAATCGGTGAGGAGACCATTCGTCCCGGGGACAGTTCGCGCTGGAGAAATGCGTTCACATTCATCCAAAATGAAAAATCGACCAGAAAGAAACACATACAGAAACTGGAAGACGATTTGCGCCGTGTTGATCTCGAAATGCAGGCAGTACAACGTGAACTGGACCAGGCCAAAAGCGACGGCGAAAAGACCGCACGCACAATTGAAGTTAGAATCAACGCTATGCGTGCCGGTCCCGTAGAATTACAAATCTCCTACAACATTACCGGAGCATCCTGGAGCATATCGTACGGTGCGGTTCTCCAGAAAGATGGTGGCGTTTCCATGGAGATGTTTGGCGAAGCTATTCAATCGACCGGCGAAGACTGGAAGAATGTTTCCCTCGGTTTCTCGACTGCCAATACGCAACGCGGAATTGATCGTCCAAAGATTCGCGGCGTGCGCCTGCGCGTAAATGAAGTTCGCGTACAACAAGTCTATAAACTCGATGAGCGCGGTGCTTCAAACGAAATTGCAGACAGTGTTCCTGCAGAAGCGGCCGAAACGGGCGGAGTTACTGAGATTGAAACTGGTGGAACCGCACTTGTATTCCGCGTGCCGGAGGCTCAAACAGTTGATTCGTCAAATCGTCCACAAAAGATCCCTCTGGCAAAATTCAATCTCAAACCAGTGGAGTCATTCTTTCGCGTAGTGCCTGCAATGTCGACTAACGCTGTTTACGCAGTTAAGCTCAAGAACGATCGAGTGTTCCCACTGTTGGCGGGCCCGGTTGATTTGTTCCGGGCTGGAAGATTCACTGGTAAAACGCGCCTGGCTTACGTGCCAGGTAGCTCGGATTTTACTCTTGGATTTGCCGAAGACAGAAATATTGCAGTTCAACGGAGTGTAATTCGAAATCGTGGCAACGCATCTATTATTGGCGATAGTAAACTGCATACGCGCGAAATTCGGTTTGAGGCGGAGAATCGCGGCAAGGAATCTGCAGACATACGCATCTATGAAACGATTCCCGTTTCCGAATTACAAGAAGTTGTGATTACTGTCACCCAGGCAGGCGGATTCAAAGAGGAAAAGGCTGGAAGCGGAATTTATTCGCAGAGACTGACCCTGGCTCCCGGTGCTAAAGTCAATGCTTCAATTACCTACACCGTTAAAGCTCCTCCGGACTTTCCGGAATCAATGCTCGATCGATGAGACCAGTTAGTGTTGTGGGAATCGGATCGATTCCCGTCCAAAAAGAGAACTCCCTTTCCTTAAAGGAAATGGGAGTCGCGGCAAGTCGTCTCGCACTTGAGGACGCTGGTATAGAAATGTTAGATGCGATCTTCGCGTCTAACATGCTGGGATCGGAATTACAAAATCAAAAGCACATTGCAGCTATGATAGCAGATGGTCTGGGTCAGGTGGGTGTTGAAGCCATCCAGGTAGATGCAACGTCGGCTTCCGGTGCGGCGGCGCTACGCACGGCTTACCTTGCCGTTGCAGCAGGTGCCGTTGATTTTGCTCTTGCTGTTGGCGTCGAGAAAATGGGCGGAACAGATACTGCCACACCCGTGCTCGCCCGAGGATTGGATCAGGAAACTGAAAAAGGCGAAACGATGGTGAGCATGAATGCTCGAGTCATGCAGATGTATCTGGATGCCAATCGCAATCGCGTTCCTATAGAAAGGCTACTCGAAGGGTTTGCACATTTTGCAGTCAATGCGCATGCGAACGGAGCAAAGAACGAATCAGCGTTGCTTCGCAAGCCGTTGAGCCTTGAAAATGCCCTGGCGTCTAAAATGATTCATGCACCACTTCGTCTGGCAGATTGTTCTCCCATTTGTGATGGCGCGGCGGCTGTGATACTTGCAAGTTCTGAAATGGCCAGGGCATTCACAGATACTCCTGTGCAACTGCTCGCTTCATCGTGTTCAACAGATAGGTTCAGTGTGGCCTCAAGAAAGGATCCACTTTCCTTGTCTGCAAGTCGTCATTCTGCTGAAAAAGCATTCCGTCAAAGCGGTCTTTCGCCACGCTCCATAGATTTTTTTGAAATTCACGATGCATTCAGCATCATGGCAGTATTGGCCCTTGAGGCCTGCGGTTTTGCCGAGCAAGGGAATGGCTGGGAGGCTGGCATCAACGGTTCTATCTATCCGGACGGCAATCTGCCCCTTGCAACCTTCGGCGGCCTCAAGTCAAGAGGACATCCTGTGGGTGCCACAGCACTCTACCAGGCGTGCGAAATTGTCAGACAACTGACGGGGCAAGCCGGTGCAAACCAGGTGAAAGCAAGTACAGGAATGATGCAGAGTATTGGCGGCGCTGGCACAACAATACTGACACATATATTCGGATTGTAAGCGCAAATTTACCGATATTTAAGGGAGTGATGCTCCCCGAGGAAACCAGCCAACCATTTACACCAGGCCTTGAAGAGCTGGCCGTCGTGAGCATGCCGGGCGAAGCTCCAGAACCAGATCTGGTCTCAGATCTTGAACTGCGCAACCTCATGATCCAATACAGCCCGGTGTATCTAAAGGACGTGGGGCTAATCGAAGCGGGCGTTGATAGCTTCTTTCTATTTCACGAAACACCCGAAGCGCTAGTTCACACTCAAAAACTGGAAATGCTCAAAGCAAAGGAGCTCAAGCTTCTGGAAGAAAAGGGTGCAATTCGATTGTACCATTATATCAACCTTTCTGAGGACAGGGCCAAGCTTTCTCTAGTCGAGGTTGCAATTCGTCCGGCAAGCCAGAAAGGGTATCTAGTAACTCAAGTCAAACGTGGCTGCATTAGAGGAAGCGCTTACTCCGTTATGCGACATCTGTTGTATCGTGCAGAAATCTTGCGACAGCTGGAAGCCAAAGGAGAGCTGGCGGCCTGGATGCGAAAGCGCATCGTTGGAGAAATAACAGGGCCCATGCGAACGTTCAGCGAATCGCAAATCAAACGACTGCCAGGGGCTTTTAAAGTTCTGTCCCTGGATTATTTTTTATCACAGGAAATTCAGAAACCTGACCTTGAGACCGCAGTCATCACCATACTTTCAAGGAAGCCGGGGTCTGGGGGCACATTTGAAGATGGAGTTCCAACCCCCGATGATATCCGCACCTCTTTGATTGCACGCTCGAACCGACCGGTGCTCACCACGTTATCAGAAAACTTTCATCTGATGCTGCCAGCAGTGTTGAGCGATGTGGCGAATTCTAACAGCGGAAAATTCAAGACTGAACTGGATTATATCCTTGAGCTATATTCCGAAGCACTGCGCGCCATTTTGATTGTTGGAATGGGTGAAGAAGCTTCTCGGGTTGAGTATGCAGAGTCGGAAGAACTACTGCGGCTAATTTCAATTCATCCAAGCTTCCAGCATCCAGAACTCTGGCCGCGTGGCGCAGAGTTTTTGACAGAATTCAGAAACCTTGCGGCCTCGGCTCAGGACCTCATCAAACTCAGGCGCGAAATCGTAATTGTTTCAATCATTGAACGTGTTTTCAAATTGATGAGCATGCGCTTTGAACCCATGCTATTTGAACCGCTTGCTGCTATTTCCAGTTTACCGGAAGAAATGCGCGGATTGTTTCCTGATACCAACGCAGCATCAACGGCCATTGTCGATCGATTGAAAACTCATCCAGAGCTTTTCTGTTTTACAGAACGCCGGGGTCCTGCGGGCGACATACAGTTCTATACGATTTTCAAGAGCAATGTACCAGGCGCATTCATCAGAAACCCACAGCGCCGATCGTTCTATCATGTTCTGGCTAAAGACAATAAGATGCCCCGAGGCATTTACGACTTTCTAAGGTCCGTTAGCCCCGGCGATCCACAGAAACTGGTGGAGGAACAACTCGCCCTTGCACGCTCAATTCGCGACTGGGAAGAGGAACAGGAAAAGGAACGCATCAAGAAGGAGAAGAAAGAGCGCGGACTCTGGGGAAGGTTAGTGGACTTTGTACTCTCCCTATTTGGAATCTCCCGCTATGCGCGACGCTCCGATGATACAATCGCGACTTCTGGCCGCGAAGTTATCAAAGGAAATGCAAAGATACCATCGCGCATTCAGAAAGCAATAGACTACGTTGAGCGGAACAATCGCGGACTCATCTGGATGGATGAACTTATGCCATACCTGAATCGAACAGAACAATCTGAATCCGAAATTGCAGAAATGCTCCTGGGTGATTCTGAAGGAAGGTATACTGAAGTTGAGCCACTGCACAATACGCGGCGGTTATTTCTCAGGTATGCGAATCTGGATAAGCCAGATTGGCGCAGGAATACCCTTGATATCCTGGAACATCGGTTCTCTCCCGGTCCTGAGATTCGTGCGCTCATAGAATATCTGACAACTTCGCCCGGAGCCTGACCGACAATTAGAGGGTGAAGTCGGGCATCTGGGTCGCCCTTGGGACGGCCGTTCTATTGACAGTCTTCTGGGATACATCGTTTATCCTGCCATTTAAGTATCTGGTAGTACTGGTCCATGAAATGTTTCATGGTTTGTCTTCAATGGTATTTGGCGCGCGAATCCAGCAGATACTGATCCATCCTGGTGAATCCGGAGAGACACTGGTAACGGGTTTGCGCGGTGGAATTGGCGTTACGATTTCTGTTTCTGCTGGATATCTGGGGAGCGCGCTCAGTGGCGCATTGCTACTCAGACGCGGACTGTTTGAATCATTTGAGCGGACTGCTCTTGCCATTTTCGGCGGCGTGATTTTATATATGACGCTGCTATTTACGCATGGCGGAAGTCTTGCCTTTACTACCGGTCTCGGCTGGTCACTCTGCCTTTTATTTTGTGCCGCTCTTGGTCCCCAATATGCCCGCAATGCACTTATCATTGTTGGAACAATGTTCCTCTGGTATAGTTTCTTTGACTTATTTGACTTCACACGCGATGTCAAACAAACAGACGCAGGAATCCTTGCTCGTTATGCGCGCTCACAGCTGCATATTGAATCGAGTCTTGGATTCGTTAGTACTTTTATTTCAATCGCATGGGCTTTATTCATGTTGGTGGCAGTCTGGATGATTCTTGCCCCGCTACTGAAACGTCAAGCGGCACAACCGGTTGCTGCTCCTCCTGCGCCACCAGCGAATCAGCCGCTCGCCATACCCGCCGCGCCAGCTGCACCAATCATTGCATCACCGCCGGCGCCAGCCTTACCGAATTTAGCCGCTCCAGGTAGTCCGTCGCAAATGGTACCTGCGCCCTCACCCGCTGCAATGAAACAGTCGTCTTCAGCCGGGACCGGTGGCCCAAACTCAAACGACCTGGCAGAACTGATGGCTTTGCGAGCTGAGATTATGAAAGATAAGAATTTACAGGCCTCCATTCAAAAATAAACCGGAGCAATGAAAACTGTCCTTGTAACCGGTGGCGCCGGTTTTGTTGGCTCGCACCTTTGTGAGCGTTTACTCAATGATGGTCACACGGTCTTGTGTCTTGATAATTTTCATACAGGTCATAAATCCAACGTGGCGCATCTTTTAGGGGAATCACGTTTTGAATTGATTCGGCACGATATTATTGAACCTATCAGACTTGAAGTGCAACAGATTTACAATCTTGCCTGTCCTGCAAGCCCGGAGCATTATCAAGCAAATCCGATCCAGACAATGAAGACTTCTGTTCTTGGAACAATGAATTTGCTGGGCCTTGCAAAGCGCACCGGGGCCCGCCTGCTTCAGGCGAGCACCTCCGAAATTTATGGCGATCCGGAAGTACATCCGCAGCCGGAGTCATACCGGGGAAGCGTTAATCCAATTGGAATTCGCGCCTGCTACGATGAAGGAAAGCGCGCGGCAGAAACACTCTGCTTTGACTACAATCGTTTCCATGAAGTAGATATCCGTGTAATTCGTATCTTTAACACGTATGGTCCGCGCATGGATCCCGCAGATGGCCGCGTGGTAGCAAATTTTATCGTTCAGGCGCTTCGTGGAAAGGACATCACAATGCATGGCGATGGTAGCCAAACTCGCTCCTTCTGCTATGTGACGGATTTGGTCCGTGGCATGGTCGATTTCATGAATTGCGAAAATCAAAAAGGACCTATGAACCTCGGCAACGACGGCGAATTTACGGTGCGACGGCTTGCGGAAATGGTCCTTGAGATGACCGGATCAAAATCCGGAATCATTGAGAAACCAATGCCATTGGACGATCCTACGCGCAGAAAGCCAGATCTAACTCTTGCGCGTAACTTGATAGCATACAAGCCTGCGGTTCAACTTCGCGAGGGTCTTGAAAAGACCATAGCTTATTTCAAGAACATGCCAGCGCCGTGATTGATGTAGTTGTAATCGGCGCGGGCTTGATTGGCACGTGGATTGCAAATGAGTGCGCAAGCCGCGGGCTAACCGTCGCTCTTTGCGATCAGACTGATCCACCCGGGGATGGAATTTCCGGAAGGAACTCAGGAGTACTCCACGCCGGACTCTACTATGCGCCCGGATCCGCCAAAGCCAGACACTGTCTGCGCGGACGAAAGCTTGCGCTCGACTTTTTTAAGAAACACAACGTGCCGTATGCGATCTGTGGAAAATTAATCACCCCCGGAGAACCGTCGCACATAGAAGACGAGCAGAGAATTCTTGAAATCAAGGCAAACGCAGAAGCGAGCGGTGCAGAAGACCTTGAGATACTGCCGAACCCCGGCACGAAATTCTTGCACGTGCGCGGAAAAATAGCGCTTCATTCAAAAGGAACGGGTGTTGTTGATGCTGCGGCTTATCTAAAGATTCTCTACAGAGTGGCAGAGGACGCGGGCGTAATGATACTTCCTGGACGAACATTCGTCAAGGGTGAACCGGGAGAAGTCACACTGGCAAGCCCTGATGGCTCGCTCGAAACCATTCAATGCGAAGCAATCGTAAATGCTGCGGGCCTTGAATCAGACTCAGTTGCTAGAGCCTTCGGGTTGGATCGATTTGAAATTCGTCCCAATCGTGGAGAATATTTCAGGCTCAGCAGAACCCTGGATACGCAGATCCTTGTTTATCCGCTACCGCACATCGACTCGACGGCACTGGGTGTGCACTACACGTTTCATCTAAATGGAGATGCGTATGCTGGACCCAATTCAATCTGGGCTGAAAGTAAGACTGATTACAGGATAGCCGCATCCCAGGAGGAATTCCATAAATCCCTTTCGCGCATACTGTCAGGATTTTCAATAAACGATCTTCAGCCTGGCTACTCCGGATTGCGTCCAAGACTCTTTGAAAACGGCACTGCAATGAAAGATTTTTTGGTTCTGGAAAGTCCAAAGCGCGTGATTCACATGCTCGGAATTGAAAGTCCAGGGCTGACGTCTGCCCCGTCGCTTGCCCATGAAGTCTGCGATCTACTGCTGTAACTGAACTAAGAATTTCTTTGGCGGAAGTGTGAGTGCCGACGAATGCCGGCACCCAAATTTACTCAGGGAATTTGAGACATCAGCGCCTGAGTCAGGCCGGGTTGGTCAATTTTCCCAAACCAGATAGACCAGGTAGCCTTCATGAACTCAGTTCCTCCAACCGAAGCGCCCTTTCCTTTGAAATAGCAGCTTGTGGTTTTTGTAGCAGCACTGTATGCGATTGTGATATTATCGCCAGTCTTAAGATCGCCCGTTACAACGCTAAAGAGCTGCAGACCGTGCGCCGGATTGCCATATCCATTCAGTGCATACGCTTCCTGAATTGCGTTAACAATCTTTTGCGAATCAATGTCACGCATCAGACTCATTGAAAACACTTTGTCTTGATCAGCATTGATTATGGCAGCTGCATTCTTTGGTGGAAGCTTCCCCTTCATCTGATGAACAATGTAATAAACGTTCACACCAACAAAGGCTATCTTCTTGACCCGGACGCCTTCGCCAGTTTTAACAAAGGCTTCCTGCGCAAACAGAACACCGCTGGCCACCAGAAGTGCCACTACCGCACACGTAATTTTTCTCATCCCACTCTCCCCACTGTTTTTTCTAAATCCAATGACTGATCCCCGTTCTGTCCAGCCCGATTATTTGGCACGTTCCACAGAAACCACTACATCCTGAGCGAACAATCCTGAGATATCCAGCTTTGCCAAATCCGGCGAAGACAGAAGCTTCATTCCCAGACCCTGCGCGTTTAGACTGACTGCACCTGCAGGGAAACTGCCGGCAAAGGCCTTTGTTTCAGCACCAATTTTGATAGTACCTTTGAAATCCGCAGAGCCCGGGCCGCCGTCCTGGATGATTAATTCTACAGCTTTTGGCGCTGAATTGCCATCAAACAGGGAGCCGGTCCATTTTCCGCTGAATTGTTCCAACCCTTGTCCTGGCAACAGGCGATGCGTTGCCACTGCCCGAACCTTGTTCACAAATCCGGCAACCGGCTCCGAGTTCACTGACTCACCACCAAGAGCGGATTTAGTTCGTACTACGTAGAAATATACGTCTCCCTGGGTTTTGATCCCTTTCTCATCTGTATACTTTGTAACTGTAGGTGGAACTGCCGCGACAAACTGATACTCTTTGTCCTTCTGTTTCTTACGGAACACGTAGTATTCAGAGGCGTCCTTAACCCCGTCCCAGGCCAAACTCACCGAGGCCTTTTGTTCATCGATTGTGGCTTTTAGATTTTTTGGAGGATCTAAAACCATTCCAGCTCTCTGCGCCAATGGATTTGCGCGACCAGTGGCCACCTCTGAATATTCGCTTGTGCCGGCGCGATTCACGGCCGTTACAACATAGGCAAATTCCTCGCCAGAGAGAACGCTCTTATCATCGTCTTTGAGTGAGTTAGTCGTTGATTCAACCGGCCCAAACAATTGCTCGGTTTCAGCGTCATAACGGTACACCTGATACTTGCTCGCCCCAGGGACCTTAGTCCACTGGATTAAGATGTAATTCTTGTAGGTCCCTTGCGATGCAAATACGCTCGATGGAATAGACGGAACCTGATCCTCACGCATGCCACCGGCAACGAGCAATGTTTGACTCCATTTTCCTGAGCCTGAAGCATTCACGGCGCGCACTGCATAATAGTTTTTCTCAAGAGGGTTCCCGTCTGAATACGTTGTTCGAGTTACAGAACCCATATCCTGCCACTGGCCCGCATCGTACGAGTACTTGGTTACACGATAACCCGTGGCGCCGGAAACGGCAGTCCAGGCCAGATTGATCTTTCCGGATCCATCTGCTTTTCCGTTAAGGCCAACAACCTGAGCGGGTGCCTGCGCAACGGTCTGAGGTCGCGCAAAGCCTTCAGCAACGGGTGAATCCGCTAATTCTGTTTCATTCTCATCATCCGACGCAACAATTTTGTAACGATAGGCGGCATTCGCTTGAATGGATCTATCCGTGTACGTGGTTGAGTCTGCGTTTCCAATCTCTTCAAAACTTGTAAGACTGGAAGGTGGTGCACGATATATAGTATAAGCCACCGCACCGCGCACCGCTGACCAGGTAATTACAATTCTGTCAGGATACGATCCGGCCGTTGCTGCTATCTGTGCTGGAGGCCTGAGGGTAGTCTGTTGTTCAATGACAGCAGGAGTTGGCTGCGTGGTTGTATTGTCAGAGAGTTGCACAATCTGTGGAGCAAGCGACTGGAACATGCGATACGAAACCCAGCCATACCCCTGATCTCCCCAGCTAGTTCCCCAGGAATTTAGAATCTTAACGGCGCCGCGATCCCCGCGGGGGCTAACCTTGTTGTCATCGAACCCAACGATTGTCATAGCGTGACCGCCATGAACTTCGCCACCACGGGCATCGTATACGGTTGATCCTTTAACTTTGTAAAACGCATCATCAATGGACATTCCAAACACCAGCGGATTGCCACGTGTAATTTCAGTCTTAACCGCAGTTATGTCGTCGTACGGAACGCGGGCGTATGCGCGCGCTTTGTATTGAGCGGCTACTTGACGTGCCTGAGCCGATGGCTGCGTTCTATAGTCTTTGGAGTTGTATGGCATCACACTCCAGGGCGCAGCACCCTGCTGCACAAAAAGGTCCATGGCTCTATTGATATTGGAGCCCTTGTCCTGACCGCCGTTGATTTGATTGTAAATGTACGCGGGCGAGAAGACGTGATTTCCCTGACCACCGGATGCAGGAGAATCATATCCCCAATTCCTCTCAATTTGCTCATGGTAGGATTTAAGCGCGTACGCCGACGCCCAGGCCACGCAACTATTCTGTTGGCCCTGGTTTCCGGGAGGTGGCATTTTACCACTGAGATCATAGCTGCTTGGCAGTCCGCGCATGCGAACGGACACAGCTTCTGGCACGGCGCGCTGCTCATCTACGGACTGGGGTGTAAAACCACAATTAAAGCCGCCTTTTTCGCAGCTGGAAGAGCGAACGCTCTTTGGATCAAACTCCTGTGCCGCAAGGTGCGAAACGAATGTTAGGAAAATAGCGCCTATAGCAACGCGCGTAAACCTGGAACTGCCTTTCTGCATAACTCCCTCCAATTGAAACAGGGCCGATTCTAAACGATCGTTAATTGGAGTCCAACGTTTGCCAATTGGTTGCGCTTTTTTTTGCCTTCTGGGTGATGAACCGTGCCCCGGATCAAACGACTCTGCACCAGTTTTCTGAAATTCACGTTGTTTATTGCATCGCTGAGCACGGCTGGCTGCCTTGCTCCCGTGCTGCGTGATTCCTACCTGCCCCACGCCAATTCGCCCCTGCTTACGGCAGTCTTAAAAGGACCGGCTTTCCAGGCCATAATGGCCGATCCGGATCGACGCAGGCTACAAATCATATTTAGCCAGATTCATATGCAGCTCGGAAAGCCAATCCTGACGCACCACACGTTCCGACTACGAGAGAGGGAATTTTTCTACCCTGCAAGCCTGGTCAAAATCGCACCGGCCGCACTTTCCCTGGAAAAGCTGAAGGACCTCAAACACCCCGGGCTAACGCCAAAGACCCTTTACAATACCGAGATAACAGTTTGCCCGCCAACCGAGGAGGACAAGCCACGAGGCGGGCAGGTGACAACACCGCCAACAATCGAACGCGATATCAGGGCAATCTTTCTAGTCAGCGACAACCAGGCATACGATCGACTCTATTCCTTCCTGGGACAGGATATGGTCAACGCTACAATGACTTCCCGGGGCTATCGGTCGTTTCAAATGACTCATCGCCTGGGCCGCAAATGCTCCATGCTTGCAAATCAAACGACCGACCCGGTAGTCTTTACAGATGACAAGGGCACGCAGATTTACAGACAGGAATCCTTCACAAGTCATGAATCGTACGAAAAAAGAAGAGATGGCTGGGACGTAGTCTCAGGGTACGATGGGGCAAAGCGAAACTCAGCCTCCCTTGCAGACCTGCATAAGATGCTCATCGCATTGATCATGCCCGAGGCTTTACCTGAACATGCGCGGTTTCGATTGAGTGACACAGAACTCAAATCTATCCAGCGTTCCATGTCAATGTATCCGGAAGAAGAACATGAAATTGAATACGATACGAGTCGCTTTCACGGCGGAAAATCTAAATATCTCTTACTCGGCGGCCAGCCCGAACAGGCGCCCAAAAACATTCGGATCTTTAACAAAGTTGGCATGGCGCTTGGCTTTCTAACAGACACGGCGTTCGTTGTTGATTACGAGCATGAAACAGGTTTTTTTCTGAGCGCGACCGTTTACGTAAATGACAAACATTCAGACGTAGACGAAGACCACCTATATGAAACTCTTGGCCTCCCCTTTATGGCAGCCCTTGGAACTGAACTACTCAAAATAGAAAATGAGCGCAACGATACGTTCGGTGTAAGCAGGTATCAATTTGAATATTAATCACTTACCGTGTTGTGATTTCATATTCTGATTAAAGTCCTGACTCTTCCCGGGTGCTATGGTAAGCCAGTTCCAGTCTCCTTCTTTTACGAGCCTGCATAGATACAAAATCTGTCCCACATGATACGCAGTATGCGCAAGAGAACGCTGGATAGCCAGTGGAATTGAATGCGGTTCGCTGCGTATAAGAACCATTTTATCCGCATCTTCTGCCTTGAGATTGCCAATCTCCTCAAGCACAATCTTCCAGCCCTCTTCCCATCTACGCATCAAGTCAGCGCGAGTATTCTCGGGCAGAATTATGAATTCATTGTCACGATCACGATCCGGCTTTTCTCCATCGCTTGAAAGGAAATTGAGCCAACGTGATCTAAGATTTCCAGCCACGTGCTTGAGAGTAACAGCAACGCTATGCGACCTGGGGCCCAGTTCGCGAAAAAAATCTGAATCATTTTGAAGCTGAGCCATCGCCTTATCGGCCCAATCCTTGTGCTGCTTCAAAACGCGCAGTGTCCCTTCGCGGTATGCTTCAAAAAATGCGCTCATCTTGTGCCCCTGAAATGGAATAATTCGGCCGAAATAAAAGATCAAATCCAAACTCGGGTGGACTCCGGGTCTGGCAAGCCTTGTATCGACCATGGCAAAAGGCGCAAGCATCTACAAAGCGGATCTGCAGATCGCTGACATGGATCGAAACTACTATGAAAATCACTCTCTTACGCTGGCATGCCATCCCTCAGAAACTGAAGAACGCATGATGGTGCGACTACTTGCTTTCGTTCTTTACGCGCATGAATCCCTTGAGTTTGGACGTGGTATTTCTACTCAGGATGAGCCCGACCTCTGGCAGAAAGACCTAACAGGATCCATTGATCTCTGGATTGAGGTGGGGCAGCGCGAGGAACGCGATTTGCGTCGCGCCTGTGGACGAGCTAAACAGGTTGTCGTAGTTTGCTACGGGGGTCGCGGCGTGAATGTTTGGTGGACGCAGAACAGCGAAGCGCTTGACCAATTAAAAAATCTTACAGTAATCAACCTGCCGCTTCCGGCCACGCAGGGCTTAGCGCGGATTGCAAATCGCAACATGCAGCTTCAATGCAACATTCAGGATGCGCAGATTTCTATCATTGCGGATTCAGAAATGGTTCAGATTGAGCCTGTGATTCTCCTTTCGCCTGCCGCGTAAGCCAGGAACCACTATTGATTCAGAAAATTCTGAATCATTCGCGTTCCGCCTTCTGTGGCAAAGGATTCCGGATGAAACTGGATTCCTTCCAGGGGCAGACTTTTGTGCCTGATCCCCATTATCTCGGGCTCGCTTCCGTCCAATTGAGCACGCGCAGAAATCTCAAAGCAATCGGGCAATGACTCAGGCTCAACTACAAGAGAATGATAACGCATGGCACTCAGGCTCTGCGGTAAATCGCGGAACACTCCCCGGCCATCGTGCAAAATAGAAGAAACCTTCCCATGCATTGGCAGACGAGCCCGAACCACTTTCCCGCCGAAACAATATGCAAGCCCCTGCATACCAAGACAAACTCCCAGAACTGGAACGTTAGTCGACTTTGTCAGCACATCAGAGCAAACCCCAAAATACGCCGGATCATCCGGGCTACCTGGCCCTGGTGAAACGATAATCCTATCATACTGGCGCGACTCAATTTCAGAAAATGTTAGCTCATCGTTCCGAATCACATCCAGCTTGCCACCGGCCTGCTCCAGAAGTTCAGCTGCAATCTGATACAGATTGTAGGTAAATGAATCGTAGTTATCTATTAGAAGTAATTTCATACAATAAACGGCGCAATTGCCTTTCGCATGCTTGCAAGCTTGGCCTGAATTTCAGCGTACTCACCTTCCGGCGTAGAATCAAACACAATCCCTCCGGATGCTCGGATAAATCCCCTGTTCTCGGAAATAAACAGTGAGCGAATCGGAATTGCAAATGTGCAATCGCCATTGAAGCCAAAATGCCCCACAGCACCCCCGTATGGTCCGCGTGGATCCTGCTCAATTCGCTCAATGATCTTCATAGACTCAATCTTGGGGGCGCCAGAAAGAGTTCCCGCCGGAAAGACGGAGGCAAGTCCAGAAAACATGTCTTGATTGCGCGCAATGATGCCAACAACCTCGCTTGAAATATGCTGCACATGGCTGAATCGTTTCACGTCCATTAGCCTGCGAACCTTAACAGTTCCAGGCCTTGCTATTCTTCCAAGGTCGTTTCTGTGCAGATCCACAAGCATATTGTGTTCTGCAATTTCTTTGGGATCGTTTAGAAGTTTGCGTGCCAGGAGTTTGTCTTCTGCCGGATTGGATCCACGTCTGGCTGTTCCGGCTAACGGAAAGGTTTCGATTTCACCCTGACGCAAACGGAATGCAAGCTCGGGGCTAGCACCCAATAATACCTTCTTCCCTAGCTTTACATAAAACATGTGCGGAGACGGATTTACTTCACGCAGGTTTTCGTAGATTGCAATTGGCGAACCCGGAATGTCAAAATCCGCACGAAATCCAATCTGACACTGAAATGTGTTCCCTTTCAGAATCTCTTCGCGCGTTTCAAGCACCATGGCCGCATGACGTTCCTGCGTAATAGAATCACCGAGCGCAGTTACTCGAGGTCTCGCATGTTTTTTGAAACTTGAATCGTTTAATAACGCACGAATCTCTTCGATACGATTGGTGTTGTAATGGAAGTAGAACGTTTCACCAGTCATCGAATCGTGCGTTAGTCCATCCGTATAAACGCCAAATTGAAACGAATCAAACTCTGGATGTTCAGTCAGCGCAAGCGAGGGCTCAAAGAAGTTCATTGCATCGTAGCCAATATAGCCTACCAGGCCCCCGCAATAGTTGCGCGAGATCATTCCTTCTGGAACAAACTCCTTTAATAGTAGATACGGATTCTCAGAAGGGATCAACTGCCCGTCTACGACCAGGCCATCACGCGTGCCACGCAGGATTTTCTCAGGTCCAAACCCAATTACAGAATGGCGTGAATCAGCAGTCCACTCACCCAGGGATTCCAGCAGGAAACAGCTTTCATAGTGCTGCTCAATACGAAGAAACAAATCCAGAAAGTCAACGTCTGGAAGACGTAGATATGTCGGCTTTGCCGATAACTGGACTGTCATTTAAAGGGATCACTCCGATTCATTCATACCACGCAAAATCTCATGCTTCAGACGGTCCAGCAAAAGGGCAGACTGTTTCTGCACGGACGTGAGATTTTCTTTGGTGGTAAGTTCTGTAATTCCCTCACTCAGGAATTTCTTGAGAATTGCCTTCATCTCTGCGCGGCCTTCCTCGCTTGTCATAGCCGACTTAAGGCCGTCCTTGATTGACGCTTCTACAGCATAGAGCACCATCTTAAGCACGGGAGCAAGGGGCGTGCGAAGGTAAGTCCCCATCGCAGCATAGACTGAATGCACAGCAAGGGTGGTAATCTGAGGTTCCACATCGGGCAGAACCGTATCCGCAATCCTGTCGATCTGAGTATCCAGCAGCTCACGGGTCACCTGGACTACTTCGCTCTGGCCCAGTCCGTCTGTGTCAGTCTTTTCAACTATTACAGCCATTTGATCCAGGATATTGACGAGCACCATTCCGGAGATTTCTCCGGCAATCAGGGCCGCATTGTCGTGCAAGAGTTCTGGAAGAATACTCTGGCCTGGAATCAGACGAGCATGCTTCATTCTGAAATATAAAGGAATAGCACGAAGCAGTCTCATCCACACTGCATGATGAGGTGGAATTAGATTGAATATCTCTGTTCCATGGCGTACAGGAAACAGATACCATTTTCGATGCTGCTGCCTGACAATTGCAATGACCCAGCGTGTAAGAAAATCTACCCAGAAGAATAAAACAAACCACAGGTCGATCTTGAAGAAATAATCCTTCATCTCTCCGTCTTCATCAATCCAGCGAAAATAATTCTGATCCATGAGCGGACGAATTTCGCGATCGAAGAATGCTTTTTGTTCAACAGCGCCCGGTCCAGTAAGATTGGCCACAGTCCAGAAACGAGTGAACGAATCCTTTGCTGAATCGTTTCCGTAGTGCTTACGCATGTGATTTTTGATAATCTGAAGTGTTCCGTCCTTTTCTGCAATACTGAAGTGACTGAATCCTGGCTTTTGATCAATCATCTCCTTGCTCATGTTAATGAGCTCAGGAAAAATCTTCTCAGCTTCTCTTGTGTTTCCGGCTGCAGCTGCTGCGAATGCTTTGTCTGCCTGCTCAACATATGAACTGGTAAAACGATGAATTTCAATTCCCTTAACCGGATCATACATCTGAACCAGGCCAGGGGCGCGTTCAAGCAATATGTCGCGCATTGTGAGCCTGGCGTATGGCAGTTTCCAGAGGTACGCGGCATCAAAGATTACAAAACCAAAGTTAACCAGACCAACGAGACAAAACAAAATCTGATATAGCCGGTTTACAATCTTCATAACTCTCTACTGTTCGGCGTAAGGTTGCCTGTCATTCAATAATTTCCGCATGACGTAGCGAAAAGAGTTGAATACTGGCATAAAAGGGCCACAACTGCAATCATGGCATCGGGTCTGTTTGTAGTGTTCGAGGGGATTGATGGCTCGGGCAAGAGTACCCTTACAAAAGCAGTCTGGGACAGGCTTGGAACTCAGGCCCAGCTGTTACGCGAACCCACGGGCCTTCATACAGGGAAACTAATCCGCGAGAAGCTCTCAGCGCCTCAGACCATACCGCAGAAAGACTGGATTCAGCTTTTCACAGAGGACCGCGCATTGGACGTTGAACAGCATCTAAAGCCTGCCCTCGCCGCCGGCAAGATCGTACTCATGGATCGTTATTACTATTCTACGGCCGCTTACCAGGGAGCAAACCTGCCCGATCTATCGGCTGCGGAAATTGTCAAGGCGCAACAGGCAATGTTTCCTGAGCCCGATATGCTCGTGTACTTAGAAATTTCGCCTGAGGCGGCGCTCGCGCGCATCAGCTCGCGTCCTGGCCTTGAAATATTTGAAACGCGCAGCCAGTTAGAGCGAATTTCAAAAAATTATGAATCGATCCTTCCAAAAGGAACGCTGCGCCTTAATGCAACAAAATCAGTGGATTCAAATGTACAGACAGTGCAACGCGCCATAGAAACGAAAGTTCCCATCTAGGTGACTACGAATAGCCCCTCCGATCTTGCAAGCACCGCACCCTGATCGTTTAGAATTTCACCTTGAAGAAAGATCTTTCTTCTCTCCTGCCTGACCATGACAGCTTTGAGCTCAAGCACGGTTCCGATTTTACATGGACTTTTAAAGTCGACGTTCAGATTCGCTGTGAACCCCTTCAAACCATGCCCGCGCAAAGCCTTCGCCATCACCTCATCGAGCAGTAGAGAAATAAAACCACCGTGCATGAACTGCGGATGCCCGGCCATCCAGATAGGCGGCGTGAACCAGCTACGCGCTTCTCCACTGTCCTTGAAAAACAAAAATGGCAATGCAATCCCAGGATTGTTTCCGGCGCCGCACCCAAAACAAACTGCTTCTGCTTCTGGCCTGAAGACATCTATGTTTGGATCAGATTCAAGAGGTTCTATTACATGCAAGCGATCGCGCGAGTCTTCGCGAACTTCGCGATAGGCAAAGTAAGGTCCAAAGCTTTCAATCGCCTGGCCAAGTTCGAGCGTTACATCCTTCCGAAAAGAACCCCAGGTTCCAACGGGTGCTGGATGAATCAGGGCATCTACACTCGATGTTCCAGTTGATCCAGTCGTTGCTCCTGGCTTTCCTGCGATTCTCAATTTACCCGGCTCAAATACGACTGATAGCCCCGGCGCATAGTAGAGCCGTCCGTCCTGCTTCTTTTGAAATACGATTGGCCCCTGCCCTGTCGTCCTTACAAAATTCAACTCTCCTCCGCAGGGAGAAAGAAATGGAAATTCCGGATGGAGCCCGGTGTCATTGGGTTTTAGGCGGGTGTAGAAAAAATCCAGAAATCCAGGGTCGCTTAATTCGGTTGCATCATGTAATAGCCTGCCCTGCTGGTCAATGGTGTAGAAATATTCGCGCGCCATAGGCAGGCTCCAGAGTCGATGAATTGCATCATTGAAGGTATTAGCGGACTCAGGTCAGTTACGAACACTTTCCAAAAAATAGGAAGTAATTTGTTTTTCTGTCACACCCGTATGATAGAGTGTCGCTATGACAGAATTTCTCCTGGCCTTTAATGCCCTTGCAATCTGCATCACTCCTGAGAGAGGAAATCGCAAGAAATCGAACTGAGGCCACTGAATCAGCGCGCCAGGGTCGTGAAGAACTGCAAAATTCGCTCCATAAAATGACTGAGTCCAATGCTGCCAGGTTGACTGATATGTCGCGCCTACAGCAGCAGAGTCTTGATACAATGCGAAAGACAGTCGAAGATCGCCTGCGACTCTTACAGGAGGACAATGTTAAGAAGCTGGAGGAAATGCGCGCCACCGTGGATGAAAAACTTCAGTCAACTTTGGAGCGTCGCCTATCCGATTCATTCCGGCTTGTAAGCGAACGGCTGGAACAGGTCCACAAGGGACTGGGTGAGATGCAGCATCTGGCCGTAGGCGTTGGAGATCTCAAAAAGGTTCTGGCTAACGTGAAAACACGCGGGAACTGGGGAGAAATTCAGCTCTCCCTTTTACTTGAGCAGATTCTTTCGCCGGATCAATACGATAAGAACGTTCGCACTCGCACTACTGGAAACGATTTTGTGGAATTCGCAATCAAAATTCCGATCCATGATCAGATCATGTGGCTGCCCGTGGATTCAAAATTTCCGCAGGAAGTATTCGACCGCCTGGTTGAAGCGCAGGAGCGCGCTGATGTAGATCTTGTAGAGAAAGCCGGGCGCGAACTCGAAAGCTTCATAAAGAAATCTGCGCGCGATATTTCTGAGAAGTATATTGAACCGCCGCGCACTACAGATTACGCAATTCTGTTCTTGCCAACGGAGGGATTGTATGCAGAAGTAATTCGTCGCACCGGCCTGGTTACAACGTTGCAGTCTGATTTCAGAATCGCAATTGCGGGACCTACTACTCTAGCAGCGCTTCTGAATACCTTTCAGATGGGATTTAGAACTATGGCCATTCAAAAACGCTCAAACGAAGTTTGGAAACTTCTTGAGACAATTCAGCATGACTTTGGAAAATTTGGCGGGTTGCTTGAGAAAACCCAGAAGAAGTTACAGGATGCTTCAGATACAATCGATACAGTTCGTGGCAAGGCGGACAGAATGCATAAGCGTTTAGCGCAGGCAGGCAAATTCCATAACCCCGATTCAGAAGGCCTTCTTAACGGAGAAGAAGGAACGCAGGAACTCCTGGGGTTAAAATGAACGAGAGATCGTTTATAAACCGTTCAACAGCCGCTCAGAGCTTTTCGATAGTGACCATGGCGTAACCAGATGCGAAATTCCTCAGGCCAATCGGAGGACCATAGGAGCATGGCCGGCACCTGGTTCAGTTCCCTTGTGCGGTAGGCCGCTTTGAGAAATTGTTCAAGATGCCCCCGTTGCCAGACAAACAAAATAAATGCAGAGCTTCTGACAGCAACCGGAAGCGCCTTTTCTCGCGTACTCAAATCTGCCTCATCCCACAATCTCAAGTCAATCTGAGAGATGTCAATACTACCAGACGTTAGTCGCTCAATCATCCACTGAGGAATAGATGCATTGGAACCGCAGGCACAAGCGTTGCTTTCCAGAAAATAAGCCAGCCCCTCGTGCAGCCAGTACGGCGAATCCGGTCGATTTAAATCCAACAGGGCATGCGCCAGTTCATGGCGAGCAGAGTCAGCTCTTGCGTCAGGATCAAGGCCTATTGTTTTTTGCCGCGAGTCGTAGGTAGACGGGAGATTTGCATTACTCCTAAAATAAACTCGAACCGGTTCACGGAGGGGAAAGAAGCGCGCCCAGTTCTCACGCGTTCGTGTAAGATTGTCCAATTGGGAATTGGGTGCGGAGCCCTTGATCAAGAGTCCTTGCGTTTTTCTTTCTATATGACAGTTGAATTGAAGTAGGACAAGGCCACCGAGTAGCCCGGCAAATATTGCGCGATCAAGTTGCGCGCGGAACGATCTCTGCAATTTTCTGCACTTCCACAAGTTCCAGAATAACGCGGATTTTACGGTCAACCCCGAGGAAACGGAATGTGCATTTCCCACGAGTTTGCTCCTGGAACAGTCTATGAATGGTTACCAGTTCAGTAATCCCAAGCGAATTGAGATATTCTACGGCTTCAAAGTCAATGTCCACATGAGTCACGTCAGGCGTAACAAAAGGAGCCGCTTTTAGGGCTGCAATGACGTAGTTACTGCCGTCAAGCCTCGGGTGCAATATGCGGATTCGAACAATTTGTCCGTCTTTGCTGACTTCTGCGTGCACATAGCCAGAAAACCCATGCCCGCGATTTTCTCAAATAAAAACTTGAATGCGTATTCAGACAGGGAGCCAATTCATGCAAAAAATGCCAAATCGGATAGCAATCGTGGCCCAACAGGTCGTTCGTTTCTGCCGCGAGCATCCGGCCCTCGTTCTTTGTGCCAGTTCAAGTATGGCGCAGTTCTTCTTTTTACGCAACCTTCCATGGTTCTACGTATTATTGATGCTGCTTCCCGCTACGGCTATCACCTACTTGCTCCTTCGGTTAACACTGCCCGTACTCATCCGGAGGTTCAACGAACCAGGTCGACGCTACGTAGAACTGCTCATATCGCTCATTTGTATCAATGTGATTTTTCTAGCACTTTCGCTGCCATGGTGGAGCTTGATTCTGATGCTTCTGTTCTGGTGTTGGATGTGCTTTCAGATGGCGGAGAAAGCCACCGGGCATTTCTGGACTGCATACGCAGGACTGCTCATCTTCATTTTCTTTTTGTTAGCGCATCGCATACTCCTGCTTGAGCAGGGCCTCCTGTACTTAGTAATGCAGCGACCCAAAGCGGAGGCACACCTGAGCATGAAGGGCGGGCTCAGCGAAGCGACTGTTCAGCGCGGCGAAGAAGACATCATGAGTATGACAATACCAAAATCCCGCACGTTCATAACGCCTCGATCCATAGCCGAATCAGAGATTTTTACGGGTGGCGTGCCCCTCGGTGCAATCGGTGGTCGGGATCCATGGGATCACCCCACAATAATATTCTCCGAACTCGTACAACCTGAAAAAGGCGAAGGCCTTGGTATATTCCTTGGCGGAATGAATTTCGCCGGAACCGTGGAGATGGCCAGTGCTGCGCAAAAGGATCATCTGGCGTTCGCAGGGTTTGACCTGGATGGAGTTGCATTTGAATTCCGACTGCCAAAGAATCGCAAACGCATGCGAATGGGTTTCTACTGCTCTCCCAAACTTGATACTGCAATTGTACTTTATGAAGAGATTGAGCCTGGCTTCCCGCACAGTCCTACGATTCTAAAAACCCTGGATTCACTGCGGCCGGGTATCCAGAAAGGAAATCAGAACTGCGCGCTTCGTCCTGCAATGCCTTGACATCCAGGCATTGTTTTTGAACGATCCAACTCATGTTCTCCAAACACTCAAAACTATTCCTAACCCTCAGCATCATTGCCAGCACTACACTCTTCTGCTCGCAAAATATGGAAGCTAAGCTGCCCGCGCGTGCAGGACTCTTCGCCGTCATTGACACAACACAGGGCGCACTGGCCATCGAACTGTTCCCAGACGCAGCTCCAAAAACGGTACAGAACTTTATTGACCTGGCCAAAAAAGGATTCTACAAAGGAATCGTATTCCATCGCGTAATTCCAGATTTCATGGCGCAGACTGGAGACCCAACGGGATCCGGATCCGGCGGTCCCGGATATCAATTCGCAGATGAGCTGGGTGCAAAGGCGCTGGGTCTTGATAAGACAAAAGTAAAAGATGCCCCGGAATACGGACGTCAGGCGCAACAGCTTGCAATCAAGAATCTGCGCATTTCAAGTCAGGCTGAACTCAACCAACGACGCGCTCAGGTAGAAGCTGAAATGCGAAAGATTGGCGAAATGACCGTTGAGGAAGTTCTAACTCAAAGCGGATATTCATTTCAAAACGATCTTCCATCAAAAAAACCAGTCAAAGGTGCAATTGCAATGGCCAATTCAGGACCAAACACAAATGGTTCGCAGTTCTTTATCAACCAGGTCGACACACCTCATCTGGCCGGTCTTCACACGGTATTTGGTCAACTGGAGGCCGCGGACTCCGCTATCCTGGACAAGATTATCGCAGCAGGAAACGGAAACACAAAGATTAAAGACGTTCAGATTTTTGATAAAAGAAAATAGCTCCGTCGCTGCTCGCCGTCAGTGTGCTTACACAGGTGAGCACACTGCGATAGTTTAAGCTCTCCTGATCGGGGGAGCAATTTCCGAACGTTAGTCGCCGCCTATCGTTATAGAAGAAATGAGTAAGGTGGGAGCAGCAGTGCTTCCCATCTTGAAGCTTACATCATTCCCGACCGCAGTTAGATTCCCCATCATTTCCAAGAAATTGCCGGCAATCGTTATTTCCTGGACTGGATATGCAAGTTCCCCGTTTTCGATCCAGAACCCGCTTGCTCCTTGCGAAAGGTCTCCTGTAACGCCATTAAACCCCATACCCATCAACTGAGTTACATACAAGCCTGACTTAACCGAACCAACAATAGCCTCTGGCGAATCTTTTCCAGGCTGCATGAATAGATTGGAAGATGCCGCAACGGGAGACGACTGATAGCCCCGCACTGCATTTCCAGTAGGCGCGCGATTCAGCTTTCGCGCAGAATATGACTCACAGGGCATTTCAAGCAGTACACCATCTCGAACAAGTTCCATCTTACGAGAGGGTAAGCCTTCCCCATCAAACGGTCTGGAGGCCGGACCATCCACCAGAGTTGCGTCATCGACAATGTTTAAGAGTGACGATCCGATTCGTTTGCCAAGCTTTTCAAATAAGAATGACGATTTTCTATAGATACTTCCGCCCGATGCCGCCGAGAAGATCATTCCAACAAAGCGACGGGAAACAAGGGGATCTACTACCATGGGGGCTGTTTGCGACTTAACCTTGCGCGCACCAAGCCTTGCAACCGTGCGACGCGCTGCTTCTTTTCCTATTTCCTCTGGTGCATCCAGTCTGGAAAAAAAACGATCATAAGAATACCAGTAATCGGTTTGCTTTACTCCATTCTCTTCTGCAAGGAGCGAAGCTGAAATGCCGACTGACGTGCCCTCGTATTGTCCTACAAATCCGTCAGAATTTGCGAGCGTAAACCGGCCCTGCGAATCGGACCATCCCGTGCCATCGGAGTTTACGATTCGTTTGTCGAATGCAAGCCCGGCGGTTTCGCATGCTCGGGCCATTTCGATTTTCTTTTCGGGCAGAATCGACGCGATTGTAGGATCCATCAGGTTTAGTTTGCCTTCAAATTTGCCAAGCAGCTCTGGCGATGCCAGACCATTTGCAGGATCTGAATCCGATACTCGCAGAATTGAAAGTGCATCGCGGACTAGAGATTTTACCGAGGCTGCGCCAAAGTCAGTAGTATGCGTGATTGCAACGGCTTTATTCTTAAATACACGAATTCCAAGGCCGCGCGAAATAGATTCTTCAAGCTTTTCAATCTTTCCCAGGCGAAGCTGGACGCTGAATTCAGACGATTCTGCTGCTACAACATCGCAGGAATCCGCACCCTGGCGCATAACTTCTTTGACTACGTCTTCTGCAAATGATTTTGAATCGATCATATGCGCGAACCACCAACGGTAATTTCAGAAACCTTGCATGTTGGAATTCCCATTCCAACGGGAACAGACTGGCCGTCTTTTCCGCAGGTCCAGCCGCCATCGGTGAATTTCAAGTCATTTCCAACCATTGTGATTTTAGTCATTACGTCCGGACCATTGCCGATTAACGTTACTCCTTTAAGAGGCGTAGTAAGTTTGCCATCTTCAATCAGGTAACTTTCAAGCACGGTAAACACAAAGTCGCCCTTGGTAATATCAACCTGTCCGCCGCCAAAACGCCGCGCATACACACCGCGCTTAACAGATTTTAGTATTTCTTCAGGATCGTGATCGCCGGCACGCATGTATGTATTCGTCATACGCGGCATAGGCAAATGGCGGTAGCTCTCACGACGACCATTGCCAGTTGGATTTGTTTTCATTATTTGCGCGCTGATGCGATCATTGATGTAGCCGCGGAGAACGCCCTTTTCTATCAGAACGGTTGACGTCGGCGTATTCCCCTCGTCGTCCACGTTAATACTTCCACGCATGTTTGGAAACAGTCCTTCATCTACGATAGTACAATGCTCAGATGCAACGACCTGGCCAATGCGCCCGCTGTAATTTGAGAGTTCCTTCCGATTGAAATCGGCTTCAAGTCCGTGACCAACCGCTTCGTGCAAGAGCACGCCACTGTCCGATGGCCCAAGCACGACCTCCATTGGTCCCGCCGGAGCATCTTTTGCATCGAGTGAAAGAACTGCCAGTCTAGCAGCTTCGCGGGCAATATCGCCGGCGCTGCGTTTGGTTTGAAAATATTCCAGACCAACTCTTCCGCCTCCGGAATCGCTTCCGGTCTGACGAACGCCGTCTCGCTCCGCAATACAACCCACCCGCAGAACCATCATGGGCTGCACATCAGACCAGGTGACTCCATCTGAGCTTACGTAGCTTACCGTTTTAATTTCATCTGCAAGCGAGCACGTTACCTTAATAATTGCAGGATTGTAGCTTCGCGCCGCTTCATTGGCTTCGTGAACGAATTTTAATTTTGAATCAAGATCAGCCTCGGCTGAGGGTGACTGGAGTGGGTAGAGGTTCCTGGGCTGAATCGAATGAACTTCTTGAATCTGGATGCGCGCTGTGGCATCATCAGCAATGGCTGCAGCCGTTCGCGCAGCTTTCTTTAAGCTGTCGAGTGAAAGGTCTTCTGAGAATGCATAACCGGATTGATCACCGCGCAGAACTCGAACACCTGCACCAATTGCGATTCCTCTGCCAGCCGCCTTTACAATCTCTTCTTCGAAAGAAATAGATGAAGAGATGCGTTGCTCAAAATAAATATCTGCAAAATCTCCGCCACGAGAAAGGGCTACTGCAAGCACCTGCGCCGCTTCTTCCGCGGAGATGCCGAACTGAACGTGATTCATTCTATATAACTTAGCGTGCTAGAAGACAAGTGGCCTTACTTATTTAGGACCTAGCTTCTTGCGTTTGATGAACATCTCAAGACCAGTGGCCGCTTCTCCGCGAATCTTATTTTGAACTCCGGGAGTCCACCCCAGCAATTTTCCGGTAAAACCCAGCGCCATTCCTGCCCAACGCCACAGACTGAATGTGTCGCGATGCTTGATGATCTTGCCGTCTTTGAATTCAAATTTTGCATCAATGATATTGTGAATCTTGTTCCCGGTTTTTGAAAAACTGTAGGTTGGTTCCCAGTGCGCCTGACCGGTTGCATCGTCTGCTTTGATATTTCCGTACGTCAGGGTAAGATCCGTCGCGCGCTCGGCCAGCATCTGCCACATAGCCTTTGCTTTCCAGCCTTGCAGTTGAAACACTGGATCGGCAAAATCAACGTCGTCATGATAACAATCGACCATACTTTGCCAGTCTTTCTTTGTGAAAGCGGAATAGAATTTCTCAATGAGCGCTTCGTTTGGATGCATAGCGCCCAGTTCTGAGGTGTAACGGTTTTATCTTCAAGCTAAATATTTAGCGACTAACCGGATTACGCGCTGCCGCCGTTAGGTCTATCAGGAGCTTTTCAACTTCAGAAAATGCATTGGGCGCCGATTCATACGCTGGATTACTTCTATATAAAACCTGTTTGGTTTCACCATTGATGCACGCTTCGATTCGATAGGGATAAAACCTCTGGCCCTCAGGCGCACCGTAGGCTGCGCTGAGTTTCATAAACCCATTGTTCTGGATGGTTCGCGTGAGCCTGCCAAGTTGTTCTGGCGTCAGTAAGCCTTGCATTGTAGTTGCCTTTGTCCCGGAAGGAATGGCGCTTACCGGATTTGCAAACTCCTGTTCGATTCGAGTTACAAGGAGCGCGGAACCCTCGATATTAATTCTGAGAGTAGATGAATTGTAAGTCAAACTAAGTCGATTAGCCTGCATGGCTTCAGGTTTCTGAGAAATACAGGCCCCAGTTAAAGAAGCCAATGTCGCAATAGTTAAAATAAGCAATCGCATGCAGTATCCTTCTCAATCTTTAATTCACAGAAGCTTGAAATCCTGTGGCAGTGCGGGCATCGCGCTGTCAGTCCAATTCCAGTCTCCAATCACATTTATGATTGGCGCTTTCTCTCCGGACAGCGCTACTAGAATGGCTCGCTTCAGATCAGTTTCATTCGTCTGCCTATGAGGTTCAGAGAATCTAGTTCCAAACGTACGGCGCTCAGATTCACAAGCAAAGTCAAAAAAGAAATCGCCAAACTTCTTTCCTGATTCCTTCCATGCTTCCCCTAGCTTCCGAATTGGCTCATGCCTGGTATCCCGGACTGCACGCTGGAGCAACAGTCCAATCCCGCGCGTTGCGGTACTTCTGAATGTTCCGGCACGGATCATTTTAAACTGATCAGGCTGGGCGATTGCAATTCTCTCCTGTGCGATTTTAACGTACGCCATTGACCCATAAGCGGCGAGCGTATGTGGAAGCCAGAAGAAAGCAGTAAAACCAACGGTCAGTCCTGGACGCAGTGCATCGTGCAGTGCAATCATGGGATCGTAGGAGAACTTCAAAGCAGTTGCAACGTCTGCCTGGGGCGTTTCTGAAATTGGATATCCAAGAGGACCAAACGCCGGAGTAAAAAATAAGACCTCGGGCGAACCTACAACATTTGAAACCACTTTTTTCCAGCTATCGGTTTGGTTTAGATCAACGCCGTGAATTGTTTTGTCAGCACCGGAAACATCTTTGTCCGCAGAGGAAGTTGCGACAATCGTCTTGCCCGGAGCAATTTCTTTCACAGCAGCAATTGCTGCCTGCCCGGCCACACTTGACCCGCCGATTACTAAGTAGTACGCATTACCCATAGAGCACCGTCATTCTTGGGCCTGATCAAGCAAGGAAAATTCCAGTAGCACTTTCGAACGTGGAAAAAGAAATCGGAAACCATGGACGTTACTTTCGATCAAGGACGCATTGACGACTTACTGCGGGACCGTCATCCGATCATTCGCCAAATCCCCGATCGACTTCGGAAGAACGTTCCATTCAAACACGGGCATGCGTATGGTCTTCTGTCTCCGGTTACAATCAAAGGAACTTCTTCATTTGAAAATAAACCAGTTCGCATTACCCTTTCGCCTACTAATGCTGCGCCAACGTTCGAGCTGGCATCAACTGGCGAAAGATTCGCGATCGACCCCGCGATTTGCCAAAAAGGGCAGCACAATATTCAGCTTGGATCCATAAAAATCGTGGAACATCCGCTTTCATTTATGTCTGCCTTTGGTCTTCGCTGCGACATCAGTCTCGACCAACCCAGCTTTCCAACATTCGACTACTGCAACCTTCCCTATCTCGAAGCAGTTGAGAATAAAATTGTAGATATTGGTCCGGAACGGTCCTTTACTATCAAATCGCCAGCATGCCTCCTATTTGGAAACGGATACTGCGTCCTTGAACCAGACCAGGGAGTGAACAAGCTTCAAATTGATCACCAGGTAAGTTATCCGGGCAAATCAGTCTCAACGATTAGGATTGGAACGCAACTCACTCCGGACATTTATGCATTTCTCTGCGCGGCACGAACGCCTTCGTTTAGGCCGCGGGCGGAGAATCAGAAAAACTACGAGCTGGTTAAATCGGGTGCCCTGAAAGAATATCCAGTGACCACGGAGAACGTTCTATTTGTAGATGAAGAAGAGTTTTACAATCCCAGGGCAGAATTCTCGGAAGATGGTTTCAACTATGAATTCATCATGCACGAAATCATAGACATTATTGCCTGGTTGCGTTTTCTAGAAATTGCGCATAACGGTAGATTCGTGGGGAAGATGACTACGTTTCTTTTTGATCATCATGCTCAGATTGACGCAGCAATCTGGGCATGCGACCATCCGTCCCTCTGGGTCGTATAACTGCGCGCTTCACCTTTCCCTTGAATTTCTCGCCCATAGCAAAAATCAGGCGGTCCACTGCCTCATTCGGCGCAGCGTTCCCTGGCTGCCCTTTCTCTTCCCGTGTCTGGCCTTCGCTAGTTTCGACTACTCCTTTGCCCTTAGACTTCTGGTTCGATTCCACTGAAGCAAACAAATCCATTTGTGGCTCCGCATCGTCCTCCGCAAACTCGGTAACACCAACCCCGATTAGCCGCACGGCCTTTCCTTTTCTATCGAATCGTTCGAGCTGATCCCATGCGAACTCCCGCAAAGTGTGCATATCAAATACAGGACTGGGCAGTGTATGACTCCGAGTAAACGTTTCAAACCCCGTCAGGCGAATCTTGAACTGCAAAGTTCTCCCCTTCAGGTTCTCTCTCAGCATTTTCTGTGAAAGGCTCTCGCAGATACCAGTCAGCACATCGCGCAAAAACTTGAGATCGTCTGTGTCCGATTCAAAGGTTGTCTCTTCGCTGATTGATTTTCTCTGCCATCCTGGCGCTACCGGTCTTGGATCAATTGCATTGGCAAGTTCATAAATATGAGCTCCCCATCGCCCGAGCAATCGCTCCAGATCTTCCTTTGGAGTCTTTGCAACATCGCGCACAAAATTGTATCCAAGTTGTTTAAGCCGCGCTGCAGTCTTGGGCCCAACACCCCAGAGTCTCTCGACAGGCAAGGGTGCAAGAAAATCCTTTTCTCCCCCGGGAGGAACTACGGTTAGCCCGTCTGGCTTATTGTAATCCGACGCAATCTTTGCAACGCTCTTGCAACCAGCAATCCCGGCACTTGCAGTAAGCCCCGTTCGCTCACGAACCCTGGCCTTGATTTTCTTACCGAGTTGAATTGCGGGCCCAAAAAGACCTTCTGTTCCAGTGCAATCGAGGAATGCTTCGTCGATGCTTACGCCTTCTACAAGCGGAGAAAACTCAGAAAGCGTTTCCATTACAATACCGGACAATTCCGAATAACGTTTATGCCTGCCTGGAACAAAAATACCTTCAGGACAAAGTCTATACGCCTGCGAAACCGGCATAGCGGATCGCACACCGAACTTTCGCGCTTCGTAACTGCAAGTCGAAACTACACCGCGACCGTTACCGCTCTTTGGATCAGCTCCCACGATCACGGGCTTACCGCGCAACTCTGGCGCATCGAGCTGTTCGATGGACGCGTAAAATGCGTCCATGTCCACATGAACAATTGTGCGAATACCCAAGTCTCACGTTCCCACAGTAGAGGATTTGATTCAAGCACTTCCTGGCAATCATCCCGATAGATTGCCAGAGCAGAATTTCTGAAACGGTGATTTTGAAAATTGCGAAACAGACGCCGGAGGTATGGTTTTTGCTGCATTTATTTCCAGAAATACTATTGATCAAAACTGGATTTCGTGCGATCTAAGAACAAAGGAGCGTGCTATGGAAAGAGATTGGGCGCAAACGTTTCGATTTCATGTACTTGCCTTCGAGCATGTCCTGGGAGAGAACAAACACATTCGTGTTCCTGGCGAAAAAACAGTCTATTTGGCCGGAATGGTAGCAAGACAAACGGACGAAGTATATCGTAAACAAATCACAAACATGCTCGTGAATGATCCATCCGAGATCGATCTGGCCGTGCGCATGCACGACCCATACATAGGACAAAATGCTCCCATAGTGACCCTGTCGCGAATCAATGCAGAGCATATCACTATCAGACTTGCAGTTTGTGAACGCACTGCATTTCCATTTGAAACCAGATTTCCAATTCGCCTGTTCGGTCTGGCCTCACAATATTCTTATCTCGCGGGTAACCGCACAATGGGTGATATTTTTCATTTCCTGCGAAATCACTACAGCCTGGTGCTCGAACTATTGCGCGGTTATCTGGATTATGTTCAGAAGAACGCTGAAGCAATGGAAGAAGCCAGCAAGTTTATGTGGGATCGGTTTGGTTCAGAAAAGAATGAGCGAAACACAAAGAAAGACACATGGGAAAAGCAGGGAATAGATTTGAAGCGAATCCCTCAGATTTCGCCTTCAGAGCTAAACGGAATGATCAATTTCACTTCAAAGAATTAATCCACCGCGACTAAGAAATTGTCCGGATGCAGATCCGCAGATGGTTGGTTCCGTTTGCACTTATCCGCGGTCATCTGCGGATCAATCTCGGTTTGCAGTCTCGCTTAACCCAGGCCAAGGCGTTTATAGATGAAGTCGACGTTTCGTAGAAAGTAATCAGGGGAAAAAACTTCTTCTAGTTTCTCAGCTGAAAGTAGATTAGCCCCTTCAATTTCCGCACGAAGCGTTTTACCTGGATCCGCCCAGACACGCATGCTCGCCGATTGAACCATAGTGTAGGCTTCCTCCCTCTGTTTTCCTGAATCGACGAGCGCAAGTAGAAGACGCTGAGAAAAAATCAGGCCACGCGTAGTCTCCAAATCACGCGCCATTGCTTCCGGATATACATGAAGGTTTTTCAATACAAAGAGCATCTTGCTCAGAATATATTCAAGGCCGATGGTGCTATCAGGAATGATTACTCGTTCTGCGGATGAATGCGAAATGTCGCGCTCATGCCAGAGCGGCTGGTTTCTATATGCTGCTTGCACATTTGCCTGAATGACCCGAGCAAGTCCGCAAATTCGTTCACAAAGGACCGGATTTCTTTTATGAGGCATTGCGGATGACCCTTTCTGACCTTCTTTGAACGGCTCTTCGAGCTCCCGCGTCTCTGTCTTTTGCAGCAGGCGAATTTCCTGTGCCATGCGATCCAGGCTTCCAGCAATTACTCCCAGTACTGACATAAAATATGCATGCCTGTCGCGATTGATTACTTGAGTTGAAATTGGATCTGGCTTCAGTCCAAGATCGCGCAAAACATCTTCTTCAATTTCAGGTTCGTTTGAGGAAAATGTTCCGACTGCACCTGACATTTTTCCAACACAGATCTCTTCGCGGGCCAATTTTAGTCGATTCAGGTTACGACGCATTTCTTCCATGAACAATGCAAACTTAAGACCAAGTGTAGTCGGCTCGGCATGAATTCCGTGAGTTCTCCCGATCATGACCTGGCGTCTGTGCTTGATTGCAAGCTCGCGCGTAACATCTACCACTTCGCTAACGCGTGCGATGATGATATCTGTTGCTTCAACCATCTGCAGGCAGAGAGTAGTATCTCCCAGGTCAGAACTGGTCATTCCATAGTGCAAATGCCTACCAGCCGGACCAATGTTATCTTTTACATTTGTCAGAAATGCAATGACATCATGTTGAACTACTTCTTCAATTTCAAGAATCTTGTCCGTTTGAAATGCGGCTTTTGCTTGAATCTCTTTCCAATCAGAATCCGGAACAGCACCGCGCGCATGAAGTGCTCGTGTAACTGCCAGCTCAACTTTCAGCCAGAGTCTGTATTTATTTTCCAGGTCCCAGATTTTTGAGATTTCCGGATTTGAATAACGATCTATCATATTATTTTCCTTTTATGACTGTTGCAGCCTCGCCTGCGTTCCGATCAGAGAAGGCTATGAAACGTTTCACTTGATCCTTTAAAAGACTGAACTGAAAATCATCATTGATTGCAGTTGCATCTTCCGTAAGTTTCTTTCCGATCTGCGGGAACCAAACCCGCTCAGGCAGACAGTAGGCATTTCTATAATTAAAAACCATTTGCATTTGCTCAACAGCACGAATTCCACCCCAGAGTCCATCTGCAAGTCCCGTAAACGCAACTGCACGATGCTCAAGGCATTCCGGAAACTTCAGCATATCGATGAAATACTTAAGCGCGCCCGGAAATGAACCATTGTACTCCGGAACAACAATGTGCACGCCGCGACAAACAAGAATTCTTTCTTGCAATGCCATGAACGCTTCAGGTTTTTTCTTGTACGATTCAGGCAGGAATATTTCAGGAGGCAGATCAACCAGATCTAGAATCTGCGCTTCTACACCAGAGTCGATGTAAAGCTGGCGAATGATTCTTGCCAGTTTGATTGTCTTCGAATCGGGGCGATTGGTCCCGGAGACGATCTCGATCATACGCCAGGGTCGCTGTGCCCTGGTCCTCTGTCGCCTAATTTAAGATTGAGGTGGAATTGGAATGCCGGCACGCTCCATCACTAGCTTAATGTCTTCCCAGACGTCGCGGCGCAGCGGACTTTTGTCCCCACCATTTCTAAGGACATAGCTTGGGTGGTATGTTGGCATCACAGGGATGCTCTGAAACTCACCCCATTTACCTCGCAGCTTTGTAATGCCCTCTTTTGTTCCAAGGATGAATTTTGTTGAAGGTCCGCCAAGGGTTACAATCACACGCGGCGAAATCAGCTTGATCTGATTTAGTAGAAAAGGCGTGCATGCTTCCACTTCATCTGGCTCGGGTGGACGATCCTTCTTCATTTCCTGGTTCACCGTCGGTCTGCATTTTACAATGTTTGCGATATACACTTCTGAGCGCGGAACTCCCATCCCCTTTTCAATAATACGAGTGAGCAACTCACCTGCCCGACCAACAAAGGGTCTGCCGGTTGCATCTTCTGTGGCTCCAGGGCCCTCGCCTATGAACATTACTTTTGCATTTGGATTTCCTTCACCAAACACGACCGTTTTGCGCGTGGTTGCAAGCCTGCAGAGCTTGCATGCCATTGCAGTTGCTTTTAGTTCTTCAATGTTCATGCTGCGTTTCTCTTTTATAGAAACCATCGTACGCAGCAATGCCGATTAACTTGTTGGTTCCTGGCTCATGCACAAAATCGTGTGAAAGGGCCATATATCCACCCGTGAAAACATGATTTGTCTGAACAGTCAATGGATACGCCCAGGAATTTTCGCGCTGAAAGTATAAAGTTGAATTCTGAAGTGTAACAAATACTTTCTTTCCTGAGACTACCTCAACATATTCGCCGGGGTATTGCTCAAGGGTCTTCTCGTCCGGGGGCGAAGGCTGATAATAATCGACTGGCATTTCTGCAGAGGCATAGGCGGTTGCAAGATCGCCTAACTTTATTTGCGTGCCCAGCAGCATACTCATTGTATTGTCATCATACGAGGGAGGATCGCCCAGATATAGAACTGCGGTGCGATAGCGCGGAAAAACCTGTAACCAGGCTGCAATGTAGTCTGCTCCACCAATATGAAAGAACGTTATGATTCCCTGGGGTCCGCGCTTAACGCGCCAGCCAAGTCCGCAGTACTCAGTGGTTTCTGCAGGTGGATAGTAAACTGGCTGACTGAGCATCTCATGAACAGTTGAAGCTTTCAGTATCTGTTTGTCTTTATAGCGCCCGCGGTTTAAGAACATAATCGCAAAGTGCGAAAGATCTTCAATATTAGTCATCACCCCGGAGGCACCTGTCATCTGCGGCGCCTGGGTTTCTGTCATCTCGAGCGGTTCAAATATCTCTTTGGTTACATATTGAGAAAGAGTCGTGCCACTTCTTCGGGCCAGCGCTTCACCCAGGATCATGAAGCCCGTGTTGGAGTAACGGTAATGCATGCCGGCCGGAATGACCTGGGGCGGAATCTTGAAGGGCAGGTCCGGATTTGAAATGAGGGTTGGATGGAGATACCGCAAATCGGGTAGTCCCGATGTGTGCGAGAGCAAATTTCTGATGGTGACTGGCCTGGAACCAAGTTCTGATCGCTCTAACCTGAGATCGCCCAGGTAGTCGCTTATGGGGGAGTCCAGTTCCAGCCCCCCTTCTTCCATCATGCGAAGCGTTGCTGTGGCTGTAAAAATCTTGGTAATCGAGCCCAGGTGATATTTGCGGCCCTGTGTATAGCCGCTGCCATAGGTATAGACCAGCTTATCGCCCTGAACGACTCCGACGGTCATGCCATAGAACTTACCCCGTGCGCGCCAGTACTCGAGAAATCCCTGTAAACTGGCCTGAGAAGCCTGGATTCTGTTGGGATCCCCCTGGACCAGAGGCTCCTCTGTATAGTCGATCTCTGGGGCATGGCAAAACCAGGCCGAAAGGAGTATACTGGCGGCCAATAGGACGAGCAAACTCAGCTTGACCGCGCGTTTAACGCCAAAAAACTGCCTTTTTCTAAAAAAAACTGTGCTCATCCGATACTAGAAGGGTCCACACAGAGGTTTTTGATGAAACGAATCAGGCAAATACGATTTATTAGCGCGTTGGTTTTGACCGGGATTTTTGTAATTCCGGGCTTCGACGGCACTGGCTTCTCTCATCAGGTGGAAAGTGTGCCTACCGTGGAGCTCTTGATGCAGGAAGTCCCCGCTCCAAGCGAGTGGGCTCGACGCAGATTGAACAATGTTGCGGCGGCCATGCAGGGTTTCCTGAACGATCGCACGGGAACTCCTTCTGTTCCAACTGCCTTTGTTTCCGTTCACTCCGTAGTTTCTCCTACTCCAATTCTTGAAGCTAAGGAAGCAATGGATCGTAACACGACCATGAGCCTGGCTTCGCTTACAAAACCCCTCACGGCAACCGGTGTTCTCATTCTTGTCGATCAAGGTCGCCTGCGTCTCGATGATCCAATCTCCCGTTATATTCCTGAATTCAAAATGGAGCGGCGTGATCTTAATAGTCCGCTGATTACCGTGCGTCATCTTCTTCAGCAGACCTCAGGCATTCCCTATGCTGGAAGATCGGCTACCGTGCCCAGCGGCATTGAAGGATTTTTCATGCCGAAGCAAATGTATCCGGCTGGATCGCATCATGAATATTCAAACTCCAACTATGAACTCCTATCTCTTCTAATAGAACGTGTTACCGGACAAAAATACGCAGAGTACATGCAGGAAGCTCTGTTTGAACCATTGCACATGACGCATTCGCGTGCTGGCTTTGGTTTCTCAGGCGCATCGGGTGTACAAAGCTCTGCCTCAGACCTCTCCAACTTTGCACGCATGCTGCTCAGCTGGGGTAAATTTGAAAACAAACAGATCCTCAGTGCAGATTTGATCCGCGAAATGTTCATGCCTCCACCGCACATTCCAGTTTCTCAAAACATGTCTTACTATGCTATGGGTTGGAAAGTAAACGTTGCAAAGGGCCGTGTAGTTGAGGCGTATCATCCTGGAGTCTGGTTTCATATTTTGACGGATCTCAGGATCTTTCCGGCCAAGAAAATGTTTTTTGTAATCCTCTCAAATCCGCCTGTTTACAAGTCAGACGCTGCAACCGAGTTCCTGGGCTATGCCACAGGCAATGCTCGTCGAGTCGTGTCGTATATGGGCTCCCCGGAAGATCTGGAAACCATGCGCGTTACCCAGCCAGATCAGGGTCAACTGTCCGCTTATTCTGGCCAGTACATGAACAGTGACGGTGTGCTACTTGAGATTCAAGTCCAGGGGCGTAACCTGGTGCGCAAGATTAACCGTGATCTGCGCTTACTTTCTCCTATTTCTGATTATGAGTTTGGCGGAGATGGAAATGCAATTCCGCATGAGTTTGTTTATAGAAACGGTCAACTGGCTGGCCTGAGCACACCTGGCGGTTACTACGAACGCCGCATGCCGCGCTAGTCTCAGAGAGCCTCGTTAAGCGACTTAGGTCGCCCGAAATCTGCTTGTAATGCTCTGCGGGCTTGTCCCGTTACCCTGATGGGTCAATCAAATCGTAAATGGGTAGTGCTGGCAGCTTTCGCTTCGGTTGCAATGGTCAGCCAGATGCTCTGGCTGAATTTCGCTCCAATATTGGGATATGTTCAAACCCGTTATGCGGTAACTGAAACCGTAGCAAGCCTCCTGATTATTGTATTCCCCTTGCTCTATGTATTCCTGTCTATTCCGGCCGGGATGTGGATCGATCGAAGCGGATACCATACACCGGTTGCAGCCGGGGCTGTGCTCCAGGGCCTCTGTTCCCTTGCTCGCATCTACGATGATAGCTTCGTAATTCTTGTAATAGCTCAGACTGGAATTGCAATCGCACAACCATTCATTGTAAACGGAATTTCTAAACTCGCGACTGAATGGTTCGATGAATCACAGGGTGCGATTGCTACTGGGATTGGAACCATGGGAATGTTTTTTGGAATGGCCCTGGCGCTTGCAGGCACTCCTGTACTTGTAGAAACATTCTCTTTTAGGATCTCAATGATTCTGTTTGGTTTACTATCTATGGCATGCGCGATCTTTTTTATCCTGGCCGATCCTAAAGCAAATCAATCTGAGACAAATAACACAACCCTGGGATCCACCTTGCGTAGCCTCGTTCCAATTTTGAAAAACAGAACGTTGCTTTTGATCTTCTTCCTATCCTTCCTTGGACTTGGATTTTTTAACGGTTTAACTACCTGGCTAGAATTGATTCTAGCGGCCAACGGAGTGAATGCCAGGGATTCAGGACTCGCGGGGGCCACATTGATCGCCGGAGGTGTTCTTGGCTCAGTGATTGTCCCTGCACTGTCAGATCGTTTTAAGCGCAGGAAGCCATTTGTAATTGGATGCGTTTTGATCGCGCTGTTGGCTACGTATCCATTTACAATGCAGAATTCTGTCGTACCGCTCCTGGCTATTGGAGGTTTCCTTGGATTTTTCTTTTTGCCCGCGTATGCACTCCTGCTTGAAATGTGCGCCGAGGTTGCAGGCGAAGCGCATGCTGGATCGGCCACGGGGCTTTTGATGCTGGCTGGAAACGCTGGCGGTGTAGTTGTAATTGCTGGTATGGACGCAGTTAAGGGAGATATTACCGGATACTTTCCGTCGATTCTATTCATGCTCGGGGTGCTATTCGTGGCGCTGATTGGCGCTGTGATTGTGCGAGAGACCTACGGATCAGCTTCGCATACGCGAAGTTAGGTGGGGTTGGGTTTTTGAGGAGCACAGAGGAAGCCTATGCTAGACAAATTGAGTTTTCCAGAAATTATAAAATACCTATTCACCAGTATCATTCTCTTGTTCAGCTTAGTCATTGCCACGGGAACTACTATCCAGGATTTATCCTGGATCCCCTGGACGGACGCCAAATTCCCTGAGATCATTACCCCAATCCTCGCAATCCTCATAGGCTATATTTGCTTTACTGCCTACCGGGGGTTGGTCTATGAATTTCTTGTGATTTGGTTTAAAGGTGGACTCGAAGAATGCTTTTCTCTCAGAACACCCAGGACATTCATCCGGGCCGTCATCGGACGTAAAATATCGATTCACCATTCCGAGCAACTATACTCGCTCATCAAACTGACGGACCTATCGAGGGCTTACAAGGAGTTGGGGGGACTCGTACCGCTAGGATTGCATCTATTCTACTTTGGAAGCTTTACAATGCTGGTGGGCGGAATTTTCGGCTGCTCACTCTGCTATGTCTTTGTGTCGTGCTGCGCCCTAATTGTAACACTTTTTATGGATTTTCGGCATGAGCGTTTAGAATTTCTCATTTTTCACCGCCACGCAGATCGCGTTCGAGACTCATTGCGCCTCCTTAAGTACGGTCCTCTTGACGAAACCCCGCGAATCGATGCAAAGGAGACTCAGGTCTTTTCATGAGAAAATTGAATCTTTACTATGGACTACTCTTACTCCTGATTTTTCTCGGGACCGGCCTCTATTTAAAATTCATATTCCGACCTGAGAACCTTGCAAATACTACGGCCAGAATGGAAATCAGAGCGAGCCATATCTACATTCTCTTTGTTTCGTTGCTTAACATATTTTCCTCCGGCATTCATTTGCCTTTAAGCAATAAATGGGTTCAAGGGTTGGAGCGAGTCTTTCGCTTTACGCTCATGTTAGCCGGCTTGTTGGCGGTCACTGCCTTTCTAACCGATCATCCTGGCACTCTGCTTGATCGCAAACTTACTTTCTACGCAGTTTTGTTGTCTCTATCAAGTGCTGTGCTTTTCCTGATCGCGGCATTCCTTTCATCCCGAGCAAACTCGAGGTAGCCGAGCATTCATTTTGGGATGATTGGGAAGGATTAACCGCAGATGGATACAGAATAGAAATACAGATGCACGCAGATAATACTGAACAATCAAGTCCGCGTTAATCTGCATCCATCCGTGGTTATTCTTTCTGAGTTATTCGATCTTCCGTGCGATTACCAGATTTGACTTGCCATGCCCCTGATAAAATCCGTAGCCAAATGCAAACGGAAGCGGATGACGTTCTTTAGCGAACGCTTCTTTCATGGCGGGCTGAACCTGCGGCGTATATTGCAACAGTGGATAGGGATGAACGTATTCCCCGTAACACTTGAGTTTCCATTTGGAATCAAACTTATCGAATGGAATTCCTGAATCATCCTGAATGATGCGGCTGGAACGCGCCAGGACAAAGTCACGGAATTCAAAGCCGAGCTTGAAATGCATCAAATATTCTGCGGATTTAAACATTGTAATAAAGTCGCCAAACTGCTTGAAGAATCGGCCTTCTGGTTTTGCTGGATTGGCCGAATCCGGTCCAATCCGAATGCGCAAAAAGTGAAGGGTGCGATCTTCAGAATCGCCAGGGGCACGAAACGTGATTCGAATTCCGCTCAAAACAGCCAATCTGCCTTCGCGTGGAGTTGCAACCATTGGCACAACGTTCCCGTCGGCGTTCAGTTGAACCGTTTCCACGTTTCTAATAGTAAGTCCAAGACGCGCCGCAAAAACCAGAATGGCAGGTGTTACGCCTTCCAGGTAACGATTGGCTGTTTCTGATTTCATAGACTCGGTCCAGAAATAGTTGCGAATTGAAATTTGACCGACCATGCGCTGCAGCGTACTCATGCCACTTACCAGCTCCTGGTCGTTAAGTTTAAACGGCTCTGGAACTGATCCAGCGTCCTCCAGCCCAATCATCAAATATTGCTTACAATCAGGGAGCATTGTGAAGAAGTTTCCGAAGTCTGCGCCACTGAGTGGATAGAATGCAAGACGGTTGTCACAAGTGTCCGGGAGCTGATCTTTCTTCCATTCGCGCATTGGAGCGAGACTTGTGCGTTCAATCGATTTCCAGGCAGTATCCATGAGCAATACATGGTTCTTATAAAAGCTAGTTTCTGTAGCTCGCTTCACTTCAGGGGAAGGGTTCTCGATTGGAAGACCGGCCAGATAGCGCGCCACCTCATTGAAGTGCGTAGATTCAGCGGTTGATGGCGCGCCGGGTCCACCCTGGGTTTGCGGAGAACAGGCCAGCAGTACCGCAAATAGTAAAAAGAATTTAGCTTTGTGAATTTTCATGAATTTCCCCGGAGAAACAGCAGGAAATTTCTAAACGACTATGCAGGCAAGCCCAAATCAAGATAGCTCAGGACATGTGATTCGGGCATTCAGGGATCAACGATCTACTGTTTCAAAGTTGTGACGTTTGAGTACAAACTTCGCGCCGTCGTGACGATTCCATGCAAGTAGAGTTCGATTGCTATTGTCTTCTACAAAATACTCGTCCACAAGTGCTGCGTTCTCTCCCGATCGCATCGTAATCTTGAAAGCGCGCCGCTGTGTCCCCATTATGACAATTTCAGCGCGCTCCGGTGCAAGGCTTCCCGACTGATAGCCCGGTTGCCTTTGCTTACCGAAGGGACCCCAATCTGGCTTTCGCACTTGCGAAGACATTAGTAATGGAAAAACCTGGAGCTTGCGAAAATGCTCTGCTTCAGGGGAGCGAGCCAGGAGTGGCATTTCAT